>CAIYQA010000272.1 GCA_903928175.1 uncultured Spartobacteria bacterium
AAAGGGCAGAGCAAACCAGCCCAGGGCAGAGCGAAGCGTCGCCCTGGGTCTGCGCATGAGACAACGCCGTGCCCTGCAAGGGCACTGGGAAACACCCGCTCAATGACTCACCACAAGGCTCAGGAAAAGGCTAGAGCCGGTCGCGGAACCCCATCGCCGTTCCGCAGTCATTCCCAGCGCCCTTTCAGGGCGCGGCGTGGTTTCGTCGCGTACCCAGGGCGGCGCTTTGCTAGCCCTGGGCTGATTTCCCCTGCGCTTTCAGCGCGCAAAAAGGGTGGCCGATGTTTCTAAAAAATCCGCGCTTTTTAGAAAATCCGCGCTTTTCAGAAAATCCGCGCTTTTTAGAAAATCCGCTTTTTTTAGAAAATACACTAATTCCCCTCGGGCATCGGTTTGCTCTTTTTCCCTGTCACGCGCGTCAACCCGCAGCGGTTCGCGGCGGCGGTCACCAGGGCGGCCACGCGGCGTTTCAGCCGGTAGGCGCGTTGGGAAAGCGACAGCACAAAAACAAGGTAGGCCACCCGCAGCAGGTTGTGCCCGAAGCCGGTGGCATGGACGTTGTAGAGCAGCACGGAAAGCGCGAGAAAATTGGAAAGCACCGTGGTCACCACCGGCTTGTAGCTCAAGCGCACCCGCGTAAGGCACTTCGGCCCGCCATGGTATTCCGTGACAGTCCCCAGGCTGATGCTCCAAAACTGGTTGCCGTAAATTTGCACATCCCAGTTCTTCCAACCAGTGTCTGCCGAGTATCTCCAATCCTCGGTCTCCAAAACAGCGAAGATTTCCTCAAGCAGCTTCTCGCGGCCCACGCCGGTCTCGTTCCAAAAATCGAGCTTCGAGATGGAGCCCCCCGCCCCGCGTTTGCCGAGGCTTTCCTCGGGTCGAGCAATGACCGCCTGCGGCGTCTGCTTGTATTTGAGCCAGGTAAAGTACCGCGCCCAGCCCCGTGTGAGCGGTTGCGCCGCCGCCAGGAATGCCACCAGCAGCCGCGCGCCAATGGTGTCGTGCTTCGGCTCGATGCGGGCATGGATCATGTAGGAAAGAGCCACGAGAAATGTCCCGCCGAGCATGAGGTAGGGTACGATGCGGATCGACGGAAACGCGATGGAAAGCACGCCGATGACAACCGTCAGCGTCACCCATTCGATACTACTGACATACGCCGCCACGTCGGATTGCGGCGTCGGGTAAATCGACTGAAACAACCCCTGCCCAAACACGCCGTGGTAAATGACCGGCCGATTGAAGAGCCAGGTGAACCGCGGCGAGCCGTAGATCTGCCCCTTCCACTTTGCCGTCCCCGTGGGCCCGAAGAAAATGAGGTGCTTAAAGCGCAGCATCGACTCCGCTTCGCCGTAACCGTCCTGCTGCTTTTTGAATGCCTCCAGCGTAAACCGCCGGTAATGCCACACGATCGCCGAGGGGCTGAAGGCGATCACTCCGCCGTTGGTTTGCAAACGCCAGCAAAAATCCACATCGTCACCCGCCTTGCGGTATTCCGTATCGAATCCCCCCACGCTCATGAACGCCCAGCGGTGGAACGCCATGTTGCAGCCGGGAATGTGCTCGGCCACGACATCGGTAAGCAGCACGTGACTCGGCCCACCCGGCGCAGCCGAAACCGCCGCTTGCACCCAGTTCACGGCGGGCGGCGAAACGTTCGGGCCGCCCACCCCGCAGAAATCTCCGCTCAAGAGCGTGCCGACCATGTAATAAAGCCAGTCGGGATCAACCATGCAATCCGAGTCCGTATAAGCAATCACGTCCCCCTTGGATGCGTAGGCCCCCGCATTGCGCGCATAACTGAGCCCCATGTTCTTTTGGACAATGTTCAAAAACGGCGGCAGCTTGCGCCCCGTGACGGCGCTGCGGGCCGCACGCGCGGCTTCAAACGCCTTGACGATCTCCTGCGTGTTGTCCTTGGAACCGTCATCCACCAAAATGATTTCGTAATTCGGGTAGTTGAGCAGATCGAGCGACTCCAAACATTCCTTCAGCGTCTTGCCGCCGTTATAGGAGCAGACGATGATCGAAACCAGCAGATACGCCTTGAGCTTCACCCGCTCCGTCTGCGCCCCGGGCCCGTTCATCTTCGCCTTGAGCACATGGAACGATTTCTTCGGCTGGCGATCCCGCGTGACGAGCCCGAACTCCCAGTCCTCGATCTCGTGGCCGCCCGTAAACCATTCGTCCGTCCACGAAAAAAAGATCGTCCCCGCCGCGCCCCCAAGCACCACGCAATCAAAATGCCAGTCGAGCACCTCGGCTTGCGCATCCTCCCCCTTGCGCATCGTGTCCATCCCAAACTCGCCCATGATGAGCGGCTTGTCTTCCGCCAGATTCTGGAGCCGCGCCAGGTAGCGCTCAAAATCGGGCCGCCGCTCCAGATAGACATTGAACGTGTAAAAATCGACGTTGGAGGGAAGAAGATATTCCGTCGGCGGATAGCTCGCATACGAATACATCGGCTCCGGGTCCACCGACCGGGCGACATTGATCAGGTGCTCGACGAAATACGTCACCCGTTTGGCCCCGAGCCAGCGGACCATCGTCGTCGGGATTTCATTGCCGACGAGATAAGCAAAGATCGCCTCGTGTCCCTTGTTGCGCGACACGGCATTGCGGATCGTTTGCACGATCTGCTTGCGGATTCTGCGGTTGTTCAGAAACTCCACGTGCTCAGCCCACGGGATCGAGATAATCGCACGCATCCCGTGATCGCGGCAGACATCCAGGAACCACTTCGGTGGAACATGATAAATGCGGATGATGTTCACCCCCATCTCGCGCATCAGCTCGAAATCCTGCGCGGCGCGCTCCGGCGTCGGGAGGAAATCGCCGTCGGCATTTGGCCGGAACGGGCCGTAGGTGACGCCTTTGAGAAAAAACTTCTCCTCGCCTGCGAAAAAAAACTTTGCACGAGGGCGGACGCGCGCCATCGGGAGCGCCTTTTGGAGAGCGAGTGAAACCGGAAGATCAGCCAAAACCTGGGACATGGAGAAAACAATCTCTAAATCGGTTGAGGCCGCTTGGCAATCCCGCTGTGCAGAGAGGGTGCAATTGGAAGTGCTGGCTGGTAAAAGTCGGAAAGTATTAGAAACTTTGATGTGTACTTTTGTACAGGAATGCTTAAATAAGAGTGTTCATGAAAGAACACCGACCCAGCGTCGCGAAAAAGTCCACCGAAGAACT
>CAIYQA010000273.1 GCA_903928175.1 uncultured Spartobacteria bacterium
CCCTGGTGTTTGTCGAAGTGAAAACGCGAAGCTCCGAAGCGTTTGGCGCTCCGGCGCAGGCCGTCACCCGCGAATTACAACGGCTCATCGCGCGAGGCGCGCTTGCCTGGCTCAAGCTGCTCGGCAATCCGGACATTCTGTTTCGCTTTGACATTGTGGAAGTCCGAACGACGGGCAAAAAAGCGGAAGCCACCGTGATCCGCAACGCCTTTGGACTGCCGGAGCCGTATCGGTATTAGAGGATTTCGTCAAACGAACTCGCGTTCAATGACTATGCGGCTTCCAGCTTATATTGTGCCGGGCCGACTTTCTTGATCCCGCCAATCTTTTTCCCGGTGGTTACAAACCAGACATACAAATTGCGATAATTAGCATTCAGCTTTTTCGCCATCTCTTTAATGCTCACGCCTTCCGGGCCCGCGCTTTTTAATGTGCTCAGGATGCGGGCTTTCAACTGGCCGCGGCCCGCCTTGACTGCTTTGCCTTTCTTGGTGGCTACTGGGAGCGCTTTGGAAGCTTTCGCCCCTTTCGCGTTTTTGGGTGCCTTGGTCGCTTTGCTCTTCTTGGCTTTTTTTGACGCCTTTTTCTTGGCTGGTTTTTCAGGAACAGCAGCAGCGCCGTTCAAGGCATAACGCGCTTCGCCGATTTTTTTCAAACCTGCGATTTTTTTGATATTCATGCTGAACCAGGAATGAATGTTCGCCGGTTTGGTCCCGATCCGATCCGCCAATTCTATGACACTGGCTCCGGTTTTCCCTGCGGCATTCAGGATTTCCAGGATTTGCCCCTTAAGTTCGCCACGGCCTTTGCGTTGTGCCTTGGGCCGGAACTTTGCCAACGAAGTCCGCTGCTTCTTTGCAGCCACAGCACCATAAAGTTCCTTTTGGATAATGGAGAGTCGCTCATTCACGGCTTCAATGTGGGTTTGTAACGAGGCGCGCTTTTCCTCAAGAGCAATCATCTCTTTAAGACGGGCGATGCGAATATTAGGGTGCTTCATATAACGGGATATTTCCAAACTTATAACTATATAGCAAGTTAATTTAAGGACTGAGAGATAGGAATGTGTTGATGGGTAAGATAACTATGCAATCGACTCTCGCTCTCCATACGAATGAGTGAAAAGGCAGTCTATTCCATTTTTTAATTTGTGCGCACTTGTGTCTCGACGCTTGCAGAAAGCCCGGTTTGGGATCAATAGTAAGCCAAATTTATGCCGACTTACATTTACGAAACCGTGGGAGAGCCGAACACCCAGTTTGAGGTGAGGCAGAGTATGAAAGACGAACCGTTGACGCGCCACCCCGAAACGGGCGTCCCGGTGCGCCGCGTGATTTCCGGCGGCTATGGCATCCTGCAAAAAGCCGGGCGGCCAGCGGCTCCTTCCAAACCCAAAGGTCACGGCTGCTGCGGCGGTTCCTGCGGTTGCCATCATTAGCTTTCCCTGTTTTATGGCCAAGCTTCGCTCCCCGCTTTATTTGATTTTTCTGACGGTCTTCATCGACCTGATCGGGTTCGGCATTGTCATTCCCGTACTGCCGCTGTACGCCAAACATTTCGGGGCGAGCGAAATGACCAATGGCTGGCTGGTGGGCATCTATTCGGCCATGCAATTCCTTGCGGCGCCGCTGTTGGGCAAGCTTTCCGACCGCGTGGGGCGCAGGCCGGTGCTGCTGGTCAGCTTGCTGGGAACCGCCGTGGGCTTTTTTATCATGGGGGCTGCGCAGACGCTGCTCTGGTTGTTCATCGCGCGAATTATTGATGGAATCAGCGGCGGGAATATCTCCACGGCGCAAGCCTATATCGCCGATGTGACCAAGCCCGAAGAACGCTCGAAGGCGATGGGGATGATCGGCGCGGCCTTTGGCTTGGGCTTTATTTTCGGTCCGGCGATTGGCGGAATCATGACGCACATTTCCATTAGCGCCCCGTTCTATTTCGCGGGCGGGTTGGCGGCGCTCAACGCTGTGCTCGTCTATTGGCTGCTGCCGGAAAGCCTCTCGCACGAGCACCGTGTAACCCAAGAGGAGAGCGCCTCGTTGCGCGAAGTTTTCCAGCACGGCTGGCATTTGCCGGTGCTGATGGGGAGCTATTTTCTGGCGATTGTCGGCTTCTCGATCATGACCACCAACTTCGCGCTCTTCACCTCGCAGCGCTTCGGTTATGACGCCCGGCACAACGGCTATATCTTCGCGTTCATCGGATTGGTCGGTGCGCTGATGCAAGGCGGTGTGCTGCGCCAAATTTTGAAACGGTGCAGCGAGAAGAGCATCGCCGTGGCCGGTTGTATCCTATTGGCCTTTGGCCTGGCTTTGCTTCCCCTGAGCGGGGATTTGCGCTCGCTGCTGCTCTTTACCGCCGTTGTCGGGATCGGCAACAGCCTTTTCACACCGATCATCAACGGACTCGCTTCGCGGAGTGCCGACCGCAAATGGCAGGGCCGCGTGATCGGGCTCATGCAATCGGCGGGGAGCCTGGGTCGCTGGGTGGGGCCGTTCCTTGCCGGCTGGCTTTTGAGCAAGGATGCCGGCGGGGCCAACCAATTCTACGGACGCACCCCGTTTTGGGCTGCGGCCGGGATTCTCGTTCTGGCGCTGCTTTGCACGTTGCGGTTGCCACAGAAGCCGCTCCAAGCCGGAGAATAATGCCATGGCCGTCCCCATGGAGGACAACTTTGCGGATGTGGTGAACAAGGCGCAACGCGGCTTGGGCATGGCGGATCGTGAGCTGGCGCAGCGCGCCGGGATCCCAGTGGAAGCGCTTCACCGGGTCAAGGGGGAGCGGTATGACGCGGCGGCGCTGCGAAAAATCGCGCCGCTGCTCGGGCTCAACGCCGAGGCGCTGGCGTCGCTTCCCGAGTATTGCCCGGTGCCGGTGCAAGTGGCGGGGCTCGCCGCATTCACCACGGCTTACGGGGGCGCGGGCGTGAACTCCTACCTTGTTTTGGATGCGGCCAGCGGCGAGGCGGCGGCATTTGATACCGGGATGGATTGCGGGCCGATGCTGGAAATGGTGCGCGCCAAAAACTTGAAGTTGCGCGAAATTTTTCTCACGCATACGCATGGCGACCACACTGCGGATCTCGCCCGCCTGCAAAGCGAAACCGGGGCGCGGATTTATGTTTCGGAACGGGAATCGTTGCGCGGCGCGGAAAGCTTCGAGGCGGGGCGCGCCTTCACCTGCGGGCGGCTGCGCATCACGACGCGATCCACCTGGGGCCACAGCCGGGGAGGCGCGACCTATGTCATTGACGGCCTGGAGCGGCCGGTCGCGGTGGTTGGCGACGCGCTCTTTGCCGGGTCCATGGGCGGCGGAATGTTCTCCTACGCCGATGCTCTGCGCACCAATCGGGAGGAGATCTTCACGCTGCCGCCGGAAACCGTCCTTTGCCCCGGCCACGGACCGTTGACGACTGTGGCCTGGGAACGCGCGCACAACCCGTTTTTCGCGGAGTAATCCGAAAACCCCGCCCTTTTCTCCAGTTCCCGATTCTCTTCTGAGGATTTTCGGGTTATTGGATGTTTCATGAAAACCCTTCTGGAAGTGCTCCAGGCGACGACGGAGTATTTCACCCGGCACGACGTGGAGAGTCCGCGCTTGAATGCCGAGCATTTGATCGCCCATGTGCTGGGCAAAAAACGGATTGAGCTGTATATGGAGTTCGACCGCCCCCTGGGGGAACGCGAACTGGCTCCGTTGCGCGAGTTGATCCGCCGCCGCGCCGCCGGAGAGCCGTTGCAGCATTTGCTGGGGACGGTGGAGTTTCATAAACGGGTTTTCGCCTCCGATGCACGCGCGCTCATTCCCCGGCCCGAAACCGAGTTGTTGATGGAACTGGTGCTGAAGGAGCCGTTGCCGGAATCCCCGCGCATTCTGGATGTGGGGACCGGCAGCGGAGTCATCGCCCTCACCCTCGCGGCGGAACTTTCCATGGCAGAGGTGACAGGGGTGGACCTTTCCTCCGAAGCCCTCGCGCTGGCGGGGGAAAACGCCGAACGGCTCGGGTTGGCGGGGCGGGTGCGCTGGCTCCAAAGCGATTTGTTGGAGGTGGTGGATGGGGCGTTTGATCTGATCATCGCCAATCTCCCCTACATACCCGGCGGCGAGATCGCAGGGCTCTCGCGCGAGGTGCGGCACGACCCGGCGCTGGCGCTCGATGGAGGCCCGGTCGGAACCGAAATCGTTGAGCGGCTCATCGACCAGGCATGTGGCCATCTGAAACCGGGCGCCCGGCTGGTCTTGGAGATCGGCATCAACCAATCCGCGCAGCTCGTGGCGGAACTGGAACGTCAAAATTATCGGGACATCCGTCCCGTGGCGGATTATCAAGGCATCTTGCGCTTTTTGTTTGCGACTTATGGATAAAATTCTTGTGCATGGCGGTCAGAGCCTGAGCGGTTCGGTGAGGGTGAGCGGTTCCAAAAACTCCGCCCTGCCCATTCTTGCGGCGTGCCTGCTCACCAAGGAACCGTGCATTATCCGCCAGGTGCCGGACTTGAGCGATGTGCATTACATGCTCCAAATTTTGAGCCACCTCGGCGCGGAAGTGGAACGGGCCAGCGGCACGGTGACGGTGCGCGCGGAGAATATCAAATCGGTCGCCCCGTATGAGATTGTGCGCAAAATGCGCGCGTCGGTCTGCGTGCTCGGGCCGCTGCTGGGCCGCGAGAAGGAGGCGACGGTTTCGCTTCCCGGGGGCTGCGTCATCGGCGACCGGCCCATCGACCTGCACCTGCGCGGCTTTGAAGCGCTCGGCGCGGCGGTGCGTGTGGAGTGCGGCAACGTGAAGGTGTTTGCAGCGAAACTCAAGGGAGAGACGATCAACCTGCGCGGGAAGTTTGGCTCCACCGTCCTCGGGACCGACAATATCATGATGGCGGCGGCGCTTGCCGAGGGGGTGACGATCATTGAAGGAGCAGCGGCCGAGCCGGAAGTCGTGGATCTCGCCAACTTCCTGAACGCCATGGGCGCGAAGATCGAAGGGGCGGGCACGCGGCGAATCGTCATCGAGGGAGTCGCTGAACTCCACGGGGCGGAACACTCCGTCATTCCCGATCGTATCGAGGCGGGCACATTCATGGTGGCCGCGGCCATCGCAGGCACACGCGTTACGCTGCGCCGGGTCGTGCCGGATCACCTCAAGGCCGTGAGCGAGGCGCTCATCCAGGCCGGCTATGGCATTGAGACCTCGCGCGACACGCTTACGGTGGTCGGCAACGGCAAACCCAAGCCGCTCGAACTCCTCACCGAGCCTTATCCCAGTTTTCCCACCGACATGCAGGCGCAGATGTGCGCGCTCTTGAGTGAAGGCGAGGGGATCAGCGTCATCACGGAATCGATTTTTCCGCAGCGCTTCATGCACGTCTCGGAACTCAAGCGGATGGGGGCGCAAATCACGCTCGAAGGAGCCAGCGCCGTGATCAAAGGCGTGGAGCGGCTGAGCGGCGCGCCGGTGATGGCCAGCGACCTGCGGGCCTCTGCCGCGCTCGTGCTGGCCGGATTGCGCGCCAGCGGGGTGACGGAAGTCAACCGCGTCTATCACATCGACCGCGGGTATGAATCCATCGACGACAAGCTCAACGGCCTCGGCGCGCAAATCGAGCGGGTGAAGGTGTAGCGAGCCGCAAGCTGGAAGAGTTGGGCCGCAAAAAGGCGCAAAAAACGCAAAATAGGATATTGAGATGGCACGCGCCATCCCATCGCGCCCGGAGGTCGCGATCCACCTAGCGCATTTTCGTTTGACGTTGTCGCATTGATTGTGCGCTGAAAGCGCAAGGGAAACCAGCCCAGGGCAGAGCGCAGCGTCGCCCTGGGTGCCGCGCAACAACCGGTTGCGCCCTGCAAGGGCGCTGGTAAGGGGGAGC
>CAIYQA010000274.1 GCA_903928175.1 uncultured Spartobacteria bacterium
CGGAGCAACTGGCACCAGGTTCCCGACTACATGGTGGAGGAGACCATCGCGGACGTGGTAGTTTCCTTTTTCAAGGCCGAGTTTTCCTACGATCCCGCCAAGGGCCGCTTCCGCAACTATCTGCGCCAACTCGCCACCTGGCGAGTCTGTGACAAGCTCGGGAAGTTGCCAAAGATTCGACCCGATCTAACGGAACCGCTGGAGGCTCTCGATGCAGAGTCGCCGGACAGCGGCAAAGCCGACATGCCGGGAGACGATCTCCTTCGACGTGAGTTGGCAACCTACCAATCTGTGCTCCTGGCAACCATGCTGGAAGACGTGAAGAACCGGGTGAGCCCCCAGACGTTCCTGATGTTCGAGTTGGTCAAAATCCAGGGGCAAAGCCCGGAGGAGGTCGCCAAAGACTTCAAGGTCAAACGGAACGTCGTGGACAACGCCTCTTATCGTGTCCTGAGTAAGCTCAGGGAATTGGCCGCACAACCTGAATACCAAAAGGAGTATATCCAATGAAATCTACCTGGGACAAAATCTTCTCCTCTGAAAATACCGCACCTCTCTCCGAACAGGAGTGCGAGGATGCGCTCCGGGAAGTGGCCGAGGCCGTTGTCGAGGTCGGCAAAGTGCAGGCATCGCCGGAGCACGAACGCATCAAGAAACAGATTGCAGCCAAAATGGCGGGCATCAACTACCAACCCACAAAATGAAAAATCTGACACTCACCAAGCGAGGCATATTTCTCGCCGCCCTTGCCCTAATTGCATCCACAGCCATTGCTGCGGAAATCTACACCTATCAGTGTCCCCAGTGCGGTTCCATTCTGTCGTTTGCCTTTCCCACACCGGGAGCGAAATGCCCCAAAGATGGAGCGTTGATGTTCCGACGCTGACTCCGCCGATCATACTCTAGATTTCACCAACTCAGGAAGCCGACCACCAACGTGGTCGGTTTTTTTTATTTAACCAACAACCCCCAGAAAGGGACCAACCACCATGGAGGCAATCACGCTCTCCAACCAACACCCGTTCGGCCGCGCCCTCGGCGTGAGATTTTCCGAACGCCCACGAAAAGAAAAGGAAGTCACATCCCGTCTGCACAGGAGGGGAATGAGAATCACTCCAAAACCAGCTCAACCCATGAAAAGAAAACGCAAAATCGTAATATTGCTCTCGTTGGCTCTAGCCATTCTGGCGAACTGCCAGGCAGAAGAGGCAAGCGCGGCGATGCCAACTATACGGCGGGCCGTCCCAATTCCGGTGGACCGCAGTTGAAGTTCAAGTTCCACGAAACCGCCTCGTTCATCGTCACGAAGGTGAACGGCAAGCGGAGCGTGAGCCTGATGCTGTTTGACGGGGACAAAGTAATCCCTGTCGGCAACGTCACGATCCCGCCCAACCACACGGTTCCGCAGGTCGGGGCCATCGTCGAGACTCGCTACCTCTACGCCTACCTTGGGGGCAGCATCTTCCAGCCGGTGTATCTCGGAGTCCGGGATGACATTCGGCCGGGGGAATGCCAGCTCAGTCAGCTCAAATACAAGGCCGAACCGGCCTGCGAGGCGGCGGCGTAAAGCCTACACCTCATTCAGCAACCAACCCGCAGCCCGCATGTCCTCGTGATGTGCGGGCTGTTTTATTTCAACAACAGAAAGAACCAACATCATGAATCCCATCACCATCCCGATGACCGAACTCAAACCCGCCCTTGCGGGTCTGGGCAAAATCATCACCCGGCGGCCCACGCTGCCCGTGCTCGGCTGCATCCGCATCGAGCGCAC
>CAIYQA010000275.1 GCA_903928175.1 uncultured Spartobacteria bacterium
AATCCGGCTTGACGAGAATCGACGGAGGCCGTGTCGCAAAGCCCGACTTGGTATCCGAACTTTTTGCTGCATCAAGGGGGGTCGAAGAAGAACCGCCCTGTCCGGCCGATTCAGGCAGTGAGGATGGTTTTAGGATTCGTGGCACGTGAAAGCGATATTCAGCCGTTCCGATGATAATGTTATCTCCGGCCGCCAAGGATTCGGGATACCCGCGAGCCGTGTACAGCCCCCCGACAACCTCTTCGTATTGAGGAACTAGGCGCTTGTTATCTAAGGCGTATTGGCCTCTCATGCTAAATGCCAGTTCATGCACCAACCTCGCCTTTTGCCAGTCCTTCGCAGCCAGCCAAGCCTCACGATTCAGGAGCGGCTCCAAGTAGAACGAATGGCTTAACTCCCAACGTCCGATCACAAAATTCGCCGAAGTGTTGAAGCGCCCTAAATTTGACAATTGAGACTCTTGGGTTCCCGCCAAACTGGGCACGTTCTCTTCCAACCGCATCATCGCCGAAGTGTTATACCATTCGGTGTCCTTGCTGACGGCTACCCCGATATAAGGAACAAAAAAATTCTCCTGGCCCGTGGTAAGGGCGGTAGAATTATCGATTTTCACATCGCGCCACTCGGCTCCCAGAAGGAAATCTAAAAAGTAGCCGCGATAAATATAGGGGGTGTATTTTAGCGCACCTCCTGTTGTCCAGGTGCTTCCCGTAAACTTCAGAAGATCAAAGCCCACCTGATCTGCGGTAAATTCGGCATAGGTTCCGTATATGCGCGCAGTCAATACATCTGGGAAAATGGGTGCGAGCTCATACGAGAGACTCCCCGCATTGGACTTGCTGAAATCCGACGTTGAAATTTCCGCGCTCAACACATCATCCAAACGAGCCAACTGACGCACAACTCCGCCCAATCGAGACCGCCACTCTCCGCTTTCGGGAGTGCCGGTATTGGAAATCTGGGCATAGGTAAACCATTTCTTGTCTTCGCGAACCAAGTAATCCAAATAAACACCGCCGGGTTCATCGGAAGCGCTGACGGCCGCATCCACTCGCCTGCCTGGGAAACGGTTGATTCGGCTCAAATAGTCCTGCAGCGCTGGTTTGTTGAGAATATCCCCGTATTGGGTGGGACTGTCTTTGGCTATCCGAGCATATCGAGTGGTATCAATCGGGTTTTCAGGGACGAAGGCGGGGCCTTTCGCTATCGTTCTGACCTTTTTCACCTGTCCCACATACACCAACAGGGTGAGTCTCCCATCCTGCTTCGCCCGGATGTCCCCTCCCTGTTGCTGATCGATTTCCTTGGGATCAGGGGCTAGAAAGACACCCGAAATCCCCTTTGAGCCGATTTGTTTCGCCAGCGCCACATTGATCGCTTGAATTGCCGCGGCAGTGAAGACTTTTGGAGATTGGATTTCTTTGAGTCGAACGGTCACCTTCTTGCCCGCGCTCTTGCTCCCGTAAATATCACCCACGACCCCGAGTTCGATTGGAACCTCAAGTAGTCGTTCGATTTTTGGAAGTTTTCCCGCCGCGCTTTTCTCGACCGTAGCGTACTTGATATCGAAGCCTGAAATCCGATATTTGAGTTGATTGAGATCAACCTGGGTTGCCGCGCCCACCGCTGAGTTTCCCTGGGAAGAGTTTGCGGTAGGACTGATGGTCTGAGGAATGAGCGATTGATCCGGGGTAACCGGCGTGGTGGAGTTGCTCCCCCCGGCCTTTTCAGGCGAGGATTTGTCAGGCAGTTTGTCCTTTTCAGAATCCGACTTCAGCTTCTTCGCGGGTTTTTTAGATTCTGCAACGACCCCGGAATTCGGGTCGCTTTTTGGAGATTCTTCTGCCCCGCAAACCAACGGAAATGCGGCGGCAGCTGCGCAGCATACGACAAACGATCCTAGGAATTTTCGCATCTTCAGGCCTTTCTCTCACCGCAATGCCCGATGCACCACGGTGTGATAGTGTTCTTGTTTTTTTATTTCAGGTTACAGAATGCCCCCACGGGCACCTCGTGTTTTATTGGATACGCTTCATGAATGTCAAATTTTCTTTGCTTTTTTTGCGAAGGGTGCATCCGCTTCTCTTCCCTTTCGGAAAGCGGATTGATGAGTGCATATCCGGGTTTCTCCATCTCTGCCACAATGGCTGGTGGCCCTAAATCATCCGAACCACCAGCAGTTGGGCTTTTTTCATATTAAGGAGGCTGTTCGTGGACATCGCTTTGGGAAGAGTTTTATTGTTACTTGGTGTTACATGTGCATATTTTTTCTTGGTTTGCTGCCGTGCAAAGCGTCGCAAATGGTTGTTTTAAGGGAAAGTGCAGGAAAATTTCGCCGTCCCGCCGCGGCCGTCCGGGTTCTCCGCGTATCTTTTCACATGAGCCTACCCAAAACCCATTCCCTCACCTTCACCAACGACGGCGCCGAGTTCGCCGCCAACCTCTCCCCTTGCGTGTGGATGTATAACACGCGCCTCCAGTATTCGGTGGCCCTGAAGGCGTTCCCTCACGGAACCGCGATAGTCCGGCATCCGAGCCTCGGCCTGGAAGACGCGACGGAGGCGGACGCGCTCGCCCTCTGTTCGGGGGTGCGGTCCAAGCCTTGCCCGCGGTGCGGCAAGCCCGCCTTCGATCCCGCCACGGTGGCAACCAACCGCGGCGGCCTGTGCGAAGCCTGCTTCCTTGACGACCTCAACGCCGAATTGGAGGAGGCCCAAAGACGGGAGCGGGCCGCGGACGACAGAAAGGACAAGGCGATGCGCAAAAAGGGTTATAAGTGGAAGGTGGCCGTACCCATCATAGTTTTATCGAGTGAACCCTTCATCTACTGTGTGCTGTGACGATGCGGTGGCGGGCAAGTCCATTCGGATTAGAACGAGCCGCTGCTGGGTGATTATTCAAAACGGGACTGTATCTCTTAGCATGAGAAACAGTTCATCGAAATCAAAGAAGAACAAGCCGACAGATAATTCAGGGAAAGAAAAACAATCGAGGCGCTGCATTGCAGGACTGCCCTCCGGCGTCGGGGTGTGGAAGGTTGCGAAAAAAAGGGGTGAGCTGTGGAAGGTTC
>CAIYQA010000276.1 GCA_903928175.1 uncultured Spartobacteria bacterium
CCAACGGCGGCACGCTGCCCGAGGAGGTGGCGCGGATCGTGGGCGACGTAGTGGCACGGATTGGCAGGCCCGTGGGCATCCATACGCATAATGACTGCGGTTTGGCCGTGGCGAATGCGCTGGCGGCGGTACGTGCCGGGGCGGTGCAGATTCAAGGGACTGTCAATGGCTATGGCGAGCGCGTGGGTAATTGCAACCTCACCACGCTCATCCCCAACTTGCAGTTAAAAATGGGCATCCCTGTTGTTCCCGACCTGCCGCGGCTGCGTGAACTCTCCCTTTTTGTGGACGAGCTGGCAAACTGCCAGCACGACATCCGGGCGCCGTATGTCGGCGCCACAGCGTTTGCCCATAAGGGGGGTATCCATGTTAATGCCGTTCAGAAGCTGGCTCGCAGCTACGAGCACATCCGTCCGCAGGAAGTTGGCAACAAGCAGAACATCCTCATCTCCGAGCTCTCCGGCCAGAGCAACGTCCTGCTCAAGGCCGAGGCTCTGGGGCTCAAGCTCGAAAAGGGATCGGCTCAGGTGATGAAGATATTGACGGAGATTAAGCGGCGGGAATCGCTCGGCTACGAATTCGAGGCCGCCGACGGCTCGCTCGATCTCTTGATCCGCAAGGTGCTCCAGCACCATCAGCCGTTATTTGAACTGCTCGAATACCATTGCACGTTCCGCCGTTCGGGAGCCGATACCGGCACGTGCGACACCTGCGAGGCGACGGTCAAGCTCCTCATCAACGGCAAACGAGTCTATACCGTGGACGAAGGGGACGGCCCGGTGAACGCCTTGGACGCGGCTTTACGCAAGGCGCTGCGTCCGACCTACCCGCAAATCGACGAGATTCAGCTCGAAGACTACAAAGTGCGCATCCTCGATAGCAAACAGGGGACGGCGGCGCGCACCCGGGTCCTGATCGTCTCAACCGACGGCAAAACCGACTGGGGCACCGTGGGCGTTTCGGGCAACGTCATCGAGGCAAGCTGGCTCGCGCTGGTGGACGCCATCGAGTTCAAGCTGCTTTCTCTGAAATAATCCCATTCGGAGGCTTGCAAAACGTCCTCGTCCAGCCTAAGCAAGTGTCTCATGAAAAAAATTGAGGCGATCATCAAACCGTTCAAGATGGAAGACGTCAAAGAAGCCCTGGCCGAAACAGGCATTGAGGGCATGACTGTTACGGAAGTCAAAGGGTTCGGACGCCAGAAGGGGCACACCGAAATTTATCGCGGCAGCGAATACACCGTCGATTTTCTCCCGAAGGTGAAAATCGAACTGGTCGTGACCGATGACCGCGCGGACAAGGCTGTGGCTGCCATCGTTCGAGCCGCAAAGACTGGCAAGATCGGCGACGGCAAAGTGTTTGTCTCCTCGGTGGAGGAAGCCATCCGCATCCGCACCGACGAACGCGGCGAAAACGCGGTTTAATCCAGCCAGCCGCCGAAACCAAGCGCGGCTCTCCTTTTATGCACACTTGGATTGTTGTTGTCCTGCTCGGGATCATCGAGGGTCTCACCGAATTCATCCCCGTTTCCTCGACCGGCCACCTGCTCCTCGCGGAGCAATGGCTGCCCAAGCAGAGCGAGCTGTTCAATATCGTCATCCAGTGCGGCGCGATGCTGGCACTCCTGCCGATCTTCTCGAAGAAGCTGCGCAAGATGGCGTTCCAACTGCATGAACCGGAGAACCGTGATTTACTGACCAAGCTTGCCGTCGCTTTCGCGATCACCGGCGCAGGCGGGTTGCTGCTGAAAAAGCTCGGTTTTGTGCTGCCGCACGACCCGATGCCCATTGCCTGGGCCACGTTTATAGGTGGGTTTGTGATTTTGGGGGTCGAACGCTGGATCAAGGGGCATGCTCTTCCCGACGAGATCACCTGGACCCTGGCCATTGCCTTCGGCTGCGCGCAATTGATCGCCGCCGCCTTCCCCGGCGCGTCCCGTTCCGGAACCACCATCATGATGGCGCTGGCCCTCGGGCTCAACCGGCCCCGCGCCACGGAGTTTTCCTTCCTGCTGGGCATTCCCACGATGTTTGCCGCAGGAATGTTCGAGATTCACCACGAACTCAATCATGCGGAAGCCGGCACGGTCGCGCCTCACGAAAACTGGGGGCTGCTGCTGCTCGGGACACTCGTTGCCGCCGTGGTGGCGTTCGTGGTGGTCAAATGGCTGATCCGCTTTGTGCAAAGCCACACGTTCCAGGGGTTCGCAGCCTACCGGATTTTGATGGGCGCGGGAATGCTTTGGTATTTTTGGCACTGAGGCGCGGAGTCCTCTCGCCCGCCCCGCCTTTACTTCTTGCGCCGCTTGAGGTGCAACTGCACGAGCGATTTCTCCAGCGCGGCTTCTGTCGTGGCAATCTCCTCGGCATTCAACATTTCCGAGTGGTGCAGCGCGGCCTGTGCCCGCTCGATAGCCCTTTCCACGGCCCGCTCGTCGATGGCCGATTCCACAATGGCCATGTCGGTCAATACCGTGACGCCCGTCTGCGTGATCTCCACAAATCCTTCGCCAACGGCGAAATCGCTCTCCAGCCCGTCCTTGACGATTTTGAGCACGCCTGGCTTGATCTCCGTCATCACCGGGAGGTGCATCGGGTAGATGCCCATCTCCCCTTCAACTCCGGGGATGACAACCATCGCAACGTCGTCCGAATACGCCTTCTCCAGCGGGGTCACGATTTCGAGCCGTAATGTGTTGGCCATGTAAGTATGAATTATGAATTATAAATTATAAATTATGAAACGCTCGCGCTAGGTTTGAGGCTCCATCCACTGCTGGACGACGCAAGGTTTCAAAAAAAGGTATTTCTCAATAAGCGCGGAGTTTGGCGTCAGCTTTCATAATTCTGAATTCATAATTCATAATTTATACCTTCACCATGTCGATGCCGCCCTTCATATAGAAGTTCGTTTCCGGCTTGTCGTCGTGTTTGCCTTCGAGGATTTCCTTGAACCCGCGCACGGTCTCCGCGATGGAGACGTATTGCCCCTTGGTGCCGGTGAAAATCTCGGCGACATGGAACGGCTGGCTCAGGAAACGCTGGATTTTGCGGGCGCGATAGACGGTCAATTTGTCCTCGGGTGAAAGTTCGTCCATGCCAAGGATCGCGATGATGTCTTGCAAATCCTTGTATTTCTGAAGCACGCGCTGCACGCCGCGCGCGACGTTATAATGTTCCTCGCCGACAATCTCCGGCGCGAGCGCCTTGGAGGTGGAGGCGAGCGGATCGACGGCGGGGTAGATGCCCAACTCGGCGATCGAACGCTCGAGCACGATGGTGGAATCCAGGTGCGCAAAGGTGTTGGCGGGAGCCGGGTCCGTCAGATCGTCCGCCGGAACGTACACGGCCTGGAACGAAGTGACCGAGCCGCTCTTGGTGGAGGTGATGCGTTCCTGCAAATCGCCCATTTCCGCCGCAAGGGTGGGCTGGTAGCCGACCGCCGACGGGGTGCGCCCGAGCAGTGCGGAAACTTCCGCGCCCGCCTGCGAGAAGCGGAAAATGTTGTCCACAAAGAGCAACACGTCCTGGTTCTTCTCGTCGCGGAAATACTCGGCCATGGAGAGGGCCGAAAGGGCGACGCGCAGACGCGCGCCGGGAGGCTCATTCATCTGGCCATAGACGAGGGCGACCTTGGACTTGCTCAAGTCCTGCTGGTTGATAACACCCGCCTCGCTCATTTCGGCGTAGAGATCGTTGCCCTCGCGCGTGCGCTCGCCGACGCCCGCGAACACGGAGTAGCCGCCGTGGCCTTTGGCGATGTTGTTGATCAACTCCATGATGACGACCGTCTTGCCAACACCCGCGCCGCCGAATGCGCCGACCTTGCCGCCCTTGGTGAAGGGGCAGATCAAATCGATGACTTTGATGCCGGTTTCGAGCACGCTCGATTTGGTCTCCTGATCGACCAGCGCAGGGGCTTTGCGGTGAATGGGGTAGCGCTTGGTGAAGGTCACGGGGCCGCGTTCGTCCACGGCGTCGCCAGTGACGTTAAAGACGCGCCCGAGCACCCCCTCGCCCACCGGAACCGAAATCGGGGCGCCGGTGTCGATCACTTTGAGCCCGCGTTTCAGGCCCTCGGTGGAAGACATTGCGATCGCGCGCACCCAGCCTTCGCCGAGGTGCTGCTGGACTTCAAGGACAACCTTGTGGTTGCCGCCGTTGACGGCATACTCGATTTCCAGCGCGGTGTAGATGGTCGGCAGAGTGCCGGATGCGGAAAAATCGACATCCACAACGGGGCCGATGACTTGGACGATGGTGCCTGTGTTCATGGGAAATGATGAATTATGAATTATGAAACGCTTCGCCGCAGGAGAGCTTTACCGAGGGAAGGGCGCGTTTTGTTTTTTTGGTAATTGTTGTGAAAATCGCCAGAAGCTGTTCAGTTTCGTTGTGCAAGGGCCCGAGTTTACGCGCGGAGACAATGCCGCTTTCGGAAAGCAGTTCGAGCCAGTAAAGCGTTTCATCCAGTTCTTTGATGCAATCCCCCATTTTGGCGAGGAACTCCGCCTTGCTCCTCGCCCGGTTCGCTTCCCGGTAGTTTGCGCCCACGGAAGTCCCGCTGCGCAAGACCTGCTTTCCGAGGACCTGAGCCGCCGTTGTTTTGGACAAAGCGCAAAACAGGCGCACCACGCGGAGCGCAAACGCCTGCGTCCGCTGGACCAAATCCATTTTTCCATCTGTATTCCCTTCGTGCATCAAAAAAATATATTTCGGAATGGCGGTTCGCCCATGCGCCAGCTTTTCATAATTCATCATTCATCATTCATAATTTCCTATCCGATCGCCATCTGGGCGGTGGCGATTTCGAGCAGTTCGGTGGTGATGCTGGCCTGGCGCACTTTGTTGTATTCCAGGGTGAGGTCTTTGATGAGTTGCTGGGCGTTGTCGGTGGCGCTCTTCATGGCGACCATCCGGGCACTGTGTTCGCTGGCGCGTGCATCCAGTATCATTTGATAAATCTGGAAGTGAATGTAGTGCGGCAGGATGCCGCCCAGCACTTCCGCCGGGCTCGGCTCGTAAAGGTAGTCGCTCTGCGCTTGTGCGGCAGCGGGCGCGTCCTTTTTCCCAGCGGTGGGGAGATCAAAAGGGCTGATCGGCAGCAGCGTGCGCACCGTCGGTTTTTGCACGAGCGTGTTGAGGAACTTGGTGTAAAGGACCGTCACCTTGTCCACATCGCCGGAAAGAAATTTGTCGATGCAGAATTTTGAGATCGCCTTGGTGTCGCGCAGCGCCGGGGCATCGGGAAGCTTGAAATCGGCGATCAAATTGCGCTTCATTCGGGCGAGGTGCTGCTGCCCCTTGCGGCCGGCGGCGACGTATTCCGTATTCTCCGCGTCGAAAGCGTTCGCCTCGCGCAGCAAGTTGGTATTCAAAGCGCCACAGAGCCCTTTATCGGTGGAAATGACCACGACCAGTTCGCGGTTGGCCTGGCGTACTTCCAGCAGCGGATGGAGCGTGACGTCGGCGTGTTCCTGCACCGAAACCAGCACGCGATTGATCAATTCCGCATAGGGACGCCCGGCCAGCGCCGCGCCCTGCGCCTTGCGCATCTTCGCAGAGGCGACCATCTGCATCGCCTTGGTGATCTGCGCCGTGTTCTTGATCGACTTGATCCGGCGGCGAATGTCTCGGGTGTTAGCGGCCATTGAAGAAAATTATGAATTATAAATGATGAATTATGAAACGCTTCGCCGGTGGAAGGCTTTGCTGTGGGGAATGCGCGTTTTGTTGGTGGCTGTAAGAATTTAAATATTGGACTCTGATGAAGAATGATCCGTCATTCCAAATGGCGGTGTGCCCATGCGTCAGCACTTCATCATTCATAATTCATCATTCATAATTTTTTCCCCTACCGCCAGGTGGACTTGAATTCGACGAGCGTGGAAGCGAGTTGGTCGTTGATCTCCTTGCTGATGGAGCCCGCGGAGCGGATGCTGTCCAAGAGCGCCCGTTTGCGGGTGGTCAGGTATTCCTGCAAGCTGGCTTGCATTTCTTTGATCCGGTTCACCGGCACATCGTCCATGTGGCCGTTCTGGATCGCCCATAACACGGCGACCTGATCTTCGACCGGCATCGGATTGTATTGCCGCTGTTTGAAAAGCTCAACGATACGCGAGCCGCGGTCGAGCTTGGACTGGGTGCCAGCGTCGAGATCGCTCCCGAATTGGGCAAACGCGGCAAGCTCGCGGAACTGGGCCAGTTCGCCCTTGATTTTCCCGGCGACCTGCTTGATCGCCTTGATTTGCGCGGCGCTGCCCACGCGGCTCACCGAGAGGCCCACCGAAATGGCCGGGCGCACCCCTTGGTAGAAGAGGTCGGTTTCGAGATAGATCTGGCCGTCGGTGATGGAGATGACGTTGGTGGGGATGTACGCTGAGACGTCGCCCGCCTGGGTTTCGATGATCGGCAGCGCGGTCAACGAGCCGTTGCCGTTCTTCTCATTTACGCGAGCGGAGCGCTCCAGCAAACGGCTGTGGAGGTAGAACACATCGCCGGGATACGCCTCGCGGCCCGAGGGACGCTTGAGCACCAGCGACACCTGCCGGTAGGCGACGGCGTGCTTGGAGAGGTCGTCAAAAATGATGAGCGCATCCATCCCGTTATCCATGAACCACTCGCCCATCGCCGCGCCCGCGAACGGGGCGAGGTATTGGTTGGTGGCGGAATCCGAGGCGGCTGCCGCGACGATGATCGTGTATTCGAGTGCGCCGGTTTCCTGGAGAACACCCAGGGTGCGGGCGATGTTGGAGTTCTTTTGCCCGACGGCGACGTAGATGCTGTAAATCGGGCGGAACCCCTCCTTGCCCGCGTTGGCTTTATTGATGCGGGCCTGGTTAATGATCGTGTCGATGGCGATGGTCGTCTTGCCGGTGGCGCGGTCGCCGATGATCAATTCGCGCTGGCCGCGCCCGATGGGGATCATCGCGTCGATGGCCATGATGCCGGTCTGCACCGGCTGGTTGACCCCTTTGCGCTTGATGATGCCGGGGGCGATTTTTTCCACGGGGTAAAGCACATCGCTCTTGATCGGCCCCTTGCCGTCAAGCGGCTGACCCAGCGAATCCACCACACGGCCCAGGAGCCCCTTGCCCACAGGCACGGAGAGCAGACGGCCCGTGGTTTTGACGATGTCGCCCTCTTTGACCTGGGTCGAGTCGCCCAAAAGGATGCAGCCGACTTCGTTTTCTTCAAGGTTCAACGCGAGGCCATAGAGGCCGCCGGGGAACTCGATCATCTCGTTGAGCATCACCTCACTGAGCCCCTCGATCTTGGCCACGCCGTCGCCGGATTCCCGGACAACGCCGGTATTGGTCTGGACGGTCGTGGTTTTGAGGCCCGCGATTTGGGATTCGATTTCTTGCAGGATGGTGCTCATGGGAAAGTATGAATGATGAATTATGAATGATGAGGCGCTGGCGCAACCTTGGCCCGCCATTTGTAAACGACTGTTTGGGAAGGCGGTGTGTGCATCAAAAAAAGAAGGGGTTAAACGTAGAGGAAGGTAAAAATTTCAATTCAAAATCGGTGTATGCCCGTGCGCAAGCGTTTCATCATTCAGCATTCATAATTCATAATTTGCTGCGGAGCAGTTCCAGGCGGCCGCTTACGCTGCCGTCCCATACGTCGCTGCCGAGCTGGATGCGAACCCCGCCAATGAGCGTGGGGTTCACTTTGAGTTCGTGGGTGATGTCGGCGCCGAACCGCGCCCGCAAATCCCCTAAAATCTCGTCCGCGACAGCCGGTTCGAGCGCCGTCGCACTTTCGATCACCGCATGTCGGCGGGCCAGTTCCATGCGCACGAGCCGCTGGTAATCCTTGAGCGCGCTGGCGACATGGCGCGGCCTGCGGGCGGCAACTTCCCGCAGCGCAGCCGTCACCTTGGCGTGGTCGAGCCGGCCTTCGGTGAAACTGCTCCGAAAGAGAGAGCGCGAGAGCTTGCGGGCTTCCTTGGGGATTTTCATTTTCGAATAAACAAAATCA
>CAIYQA010000277.1 GCA_903928175.1 uncultured Spartobacteria bacterium
CAATCCGCACCGGATCGAAGGCCAGAAGACCGCCTCCTTTGAGATCATTGAGGAGCTCGGCGACGCCCCGCAGGTCCATATCCTGCCCGTCGGCAACGCCGGAAATATCAGCGCCTACTGGAAGGGCTACCGCGAATTCCATGCATTGGGCAAAGCCACGCGCCTGCCGATGATGGTGGGGTTCCAGGCTGCCGGAAGCGCGCCGATTTTTTACAATAAGGTGATCGAAAATCCCGAGACCGTCGCCACCGCCATCCGCATCGGCAACCCGGCGAGTTGGGACCTCGCCAACGCAGCCCTCAAGGATTCCGGTGGGGCCATTGATATTGTGGATGACAAGCGCATCCTCGCCGCTCAGGCCTGGCTCGCCGCGAAGGAAGGCATTTTTGTCGAACCCGCCAGCGCCGCCTCCATCGCGGGGTTGATGAAGTGCGTGCAAGGCGTGGAGCCTGCGTTCAACTTCGGGCGCGTCCCGGACGGCAGCAACATCGTCTGCACCGTCACCGGACACGGTCTCAAAGACCCGGATGTGGCCAAAGAGCAGTGCAAGGGGATCATCGCCGCGAAGGCGGAGAAATCGGCAATTATGGGGTTGATTGGGAGATAGGGCAGGCTCCCCCCTTGGCGAAGCTGGAGCTTCGCAGAAATCAGCGTTACCAAGCTGGAGCTTGGTAACGAGAACAAAACGAAGAATAACGAGGAAAACCCCTCGTTCCCAAGCTCCAGCTTGGGAATGCACTTGTCTTCGAAGCTCCAGCTTCGATAACCTCGCTCTCATGCGCAGCCGCTACCGAGTATGCGCCCCTGACCGGGCTCACTTCATCACGGCCACGATTGTTGAATGGCTGCCCGTTTTCACCTCCTCCGCCTGCTGCGACATCCTGGTGCGTTCGCTTGAACATTGCCGCCAACACAAGAGCCTCACGATTTACGCATGGATTATTCTGGATAATCACTTTCACGCGATTCTCTCCGCCCCGGACCTCTCCACCATCCTGCAAGACCTGAAGAGCTTCACCGCGCGGCAAATTCTCGATCAACTCCGAGTCGAGAAACGCGAGTGGCTTTTAAACCAGCTCCGTTTTTATCGCGGCGGACACAAACCTAACGAATACCAAGTTTGGCAGGAGGGTTCGCATCCACAGGCGATCTTGGGCGATGACATGATGCGGCAAAAGCTGGAGTATTTGCACAACAACCCGGTCAAGCGCGGCTGGGTGGCTGCGCCGGAACACTGGCGGTATTCCTCGGCGCATGAGTGGTTGGGCGGGGTGGAGCCACTGCTCAAGTGCGATGCTTGGCTGTAGGCAACGCGCTGCCCCGGCGAAGCTGGAGCTCCGCAGACATGGGCGTTCCCAAGCTGGAGCTTGGGAACGAGGACTCAAACGCCTCTTGCGCTTTTTGCGCCTTTTTGCGGCCAATGCTCTTTTCTACTCCCCAATAATCTTCACCAGCACGCGCTTGCGTCTTTTGCCGTCGAATTCTCCGTAGAAAATTTGCTCCCATGGGCCGAAATCGAGCTTCCCGCCGGTGATGGCCACCACGACTTCGCGTCCCATAATGGTCCGTTTAAGGTGCGCGTCGGCGTTGTCTTCGTAGCCGTTGTGGTGGTATTGGGAATACGGCTTCTCGGGCGCGAGTTTTTCCAGCCAGGTCTCAAAATCCTGGTGCAACCCCGCCTCGTCGTCATTGATGAAAACGCTGGCGGAGATGTGCATGGCGTTGACGAGGCAGAGCCCCTCGCTCACGCCGCTTTCGCGCAGGGCGGCGATCACCTGCGGGGTGATGTTGAGGAACTCACGCCGCCGGGCGATGTCAAACCACAATTCCTTGCGGAACGATTTCACTTTTTCCGCGCTGCTTCGGCTTTGAGCTGGCGCTCGGCTTCCACCCAGTCGTGGGTGGAATCGCCGGGAAGTCCGAGTTTTTGCCGTTTTTCAGCGATGAAGTACGCGCGCAGCGCAATGTCCGCGGGGGTGATGCTCACGGTCGATTTGGTGACCGCGGTGGCTTTCACCCGGGTCCGGGGGGCTGAAGTCTTGGCCGGCTTGGCTTCCTTTGCTTTGGGAGCCGCTTTGCTTGCCTTCTTCGGGACGGTCTGGATCGCTTTTTTTTCGACGGAGGTCCCGGCGGCGCTCAAAACGCTCGTTTCCGCGGATTTTGCAGTAGTTGGTTTTTTAGCCATGTTA
>CAIYQA010000278.1 GCA_903928175.1 uncultured Spartobacteria bacterium
TTCCTGTGGCCGGTGATGCAGCGCTTGCAGATCCAGTAGGCGGCTTGGGAAAGCCTTTTCCTGTCCACCTGTCCCTTGGCGTTGGTGAACTCGGCTTGAAAATCCGCCAGGTCCATGCCTGTGAGGTAAGTGAAGGTGTAGGTCGGCCTGTCCCGTTCGGGAAGGTCGGCGAATACCGATGGGGTCCAGCTTCCGGTCCCGCGCCTGATGGCGTAATAGGGGTTTTTTGTCGCGTCCATGTTTTATCTCCCCGTCCATAGTTGGAGAGGGGCGCGGCGGCATGGACGGCCACCACCGCACCCCAAAGCGTTAAGCCTGGGGAACGTACCTCATGAAGTAAGGATTGAACGGCCACGAACCGTCCGCGGAATTCGCGGTGCGGATCATGGTGAACACCACCGTGGTGCTGTCGATGCCGTCCGTGGCTTCCAGATCGTCCGCCTTGGTGATTTGGGCGTTGTTGGCGATGAGGTTCAGCGCATCCCCCATGATGCCCGTTCCCAAGGTGATGAAAAGCGTCCCCAGAGTCGGGGTTGCGCTTGAAATGGCGGTATAGAATCCAGAGATGGATTCGGGGTTCATGAGCGGCTTGAACGTGCCAATGGTGTCGAAGTCGGTTGTCACCCAGTAAGCAAAGCCCGTGGCGTCCGCCACGTCCTCGATGAGCACGCCCTTGATGGCGTAGTCGATGGTCATGCTCTTGGTGGTCATGGGATAAGGCGTTCCGGCCGCAGGCGTGAACTGGCAAGTGATTCCCAAGATTGCGGGAGGCAGGGACGTGTCTGCCGTGAGGTAAGGCGTGGAGTTTCCACCGGAGGACAAATCCACAATGTCATCCAATGCCCCGGTGATGGTGAAGTCGATTTGCTGCAATCCACCGGAAGCGTCCCAGTGCTCGGTGAGCTTTGAGACGCCACAGCCCTTGAACATGTACCGCTTGCCCACGATGGAGGAAGCCTGATTCGCTTTTTCCTCAATCCACACGGAGGACGTGGTGTTGGGAAGCCCCTGCACAACGCCATAGGCGAGCGAGTTGTTGACTTCCTGAAATCCGGCCATCTGAAAAAGAATGAAGTGCGCGGGATAGCCTCCCGTTGCTCCGTAGCCTTGGACGTGCATCGTGCCGCTGATTTCTCCCATGAGAGAACCCATGACGTTTTGAAACGGATAGGGATCGCCCACGGCGTACTTGCGCTTGTTCTGTCCGACCTTGAGCGTGATCTTGAGCTTCTCCACCAGATAGCGAAAGTTCGAAGTGCTGCCCGTGGTGGTCAGGGCGATGGGAGTGCCCGCCGTGGTTTCGGTCTTGATGCCGATGTAGCGCTGTGTTTCGAGATAAATTGTCGCGATTTCCGTTGCCATAAAAACTCCTTATCGTGTGATGAACAGGTTGCTTTCGACCGCCGCCCATCTCACGTTAAACTCAACGTCTAACTGAAAGATAGGCTTCTTTTGAAAATCCATGTTGAAATTCAGACGGCGAATGAAAAGGTTGCGGCAGAGCGGCTGACCATTCTGATTAGGCAGCGAGTTGTTCTCCGGTCCGGGGTATCTGCCATAATCCGTCTGTGAGGCGAAGTTGAAGAAGTACCTGTGGAGGTCGCTTTGAATTGCCGCCCTCACCCACTGGGGATTATTGCCCGCCACGGAGTAATCCGTGCCCGCGCAGTAGAAATAGAAGTTGGCGAAAATGGTGGAATGGTAATTCGTCACTCCGGGCATCATGACGGGGGACTGATCCTGATTATCGTCCAGGTCATAGCTCACGTTGACGGTGACATTTTTGATAGGTGAAATACCTGCATTCGGGATGTTCTTCGGATCGAGATAAACTGCCGCCGCAGTGATGTTCGTCAAAAAACCATTCTGATGGGTGATGTTTCGAAGATGCCGCGCCATGGAAATGGCCAGCTCATAGGGAATTGGATTTGGCAGCGTGATGTTCATGTCGGCGCAAAGGATTGAAGGACATTGAGTTGGCAGGTCTCGGACTCAAGCGCCGCACTTGAGAGGGTGACATGCACCTGGAGCATCAGGGCCCCGGACTGGTTGTTGTCATCCGCAGGAATGGTCGCCTGACATTTGGTGTAGTTGGAAACCGTGCCGGCATAGCTTTTAATGGTCCCGTCGGGAAACAGCACCAGAAGGTTCAGGCTGGAATTTCCCGTCAGGATGACGGTGGTGTCCAGAACGACGGTCAAGTCCGTATTGATGTAGTAGGATCCTTGGATCACGTTCATGGCGTTATCCTTGCCATTCCCCTGGCCACCGGCCAGATACGCGCCCTACCCATGAGAAACGGGGATATATTGCCTAAAATGACCTGCCAGATGAGCATGGAGCTCAAGACGGTCTGATAATCCGGAATGCCCATGCCCGGAAGAACGACCTGATACCTGGGCGTGTCGGACACGAAAATGGCTCCCACCAGAGAAATCCCGGCCGCTCCTTGGGGACTAGGCCATATTCTCGCCGTTCCCGTGGCAATGGTGCTCATGCGATTTTATTCCCGATGGTGGTTCGAAAAGCCGTGTTAATGGCCTTTTTCATGGTCGGAAGGAAATCCGCCACCCACGCCTGCCCCACATGGAGTCTTTTGGGCATGTGAAC
Organism: uncultured Spartobacteria bacterium; assembly: GCA_903928175.1. Taxonomy (GTDB): domain Bacteria; phylum Verrucomicrobiota; class Verrucomicrobiia; order Chthoniobacterales; family Chthoniobacteraceae; genus UBA695. The sequence continues at coordinate 2,611 of CAIYQA010000278.1, forward strand.
CACAAAGTGCTTGCCGCGGCTGGAAACCCGGTCAAAATCCCCTCCATACTCGTGCATGGGAGCGTAGGGGGTCGTTGACCATACCTTGGCTTGAATCGCCTGATTGGGTGCCACAACCTGATTAAACCAGTTGCGGCGGAGCATTCCCGTCTGTACCCGTGTTCCGTCAGACTGGGGAGGTCCGGAGCGCGGAAAAGACATCATCTTGAGCTGGATGGCGGCGATGAAAAACAAGGTTTCCTGCGCAATCATTTGACTGGCCTTGAACAGGAATTCCGCCTTTTTGTCGATGCTTGAGGCAAGGAATCTCGGCGTGTTGGTGGTGAGCGCGAAGGTTGGCATCAGGTTGACCCCAGGATGCGGCGATAGCGGTCGAGGATGGCGCAGGTCTCGGGCTGGAAAGTCACTATCGCGGAGTTGTTGTCCAGCTTGCGGCGCTCGGATCCGTAGCGGCCGCCATCGGTCTGATTCTCGAAATCGCTCAGGTGCTTCAGGTTGTACCGCGCCTCGATGGACACGGCAAGGTCAAGGTCGGGAAACGCCTCGCACAGGCTCTGAAACAGGATGCCCGTTCCCGTGGCTGAAATGCCGGTGATGGCTTGACCGTACAGGCTGCTCATGAACTGGAAGGTTTCGGTGGCCCTGAATATCCCGAAAATGTTGGCGATGACCAGCGTGTAGATGCCGTCAATGACCGCGTAGGACACGACCTGACCTTGGGCAAAGGAAGTAAGCCCCAGGACGTACATGCCTGGCGCAGGGGTTCCCGTTGGGGCTGAAATCGTGAACGTGGTGTTGACCGGATCAACGGCCAAGCCGCCCAGATAAACCAGGTGCATGGCATTGGGCCCCGGCATCAGAAGATTGGTGATCATCTGAAGCGAATACCCGCCCTGCGAGAAGTGGTACATGTTGTTTTGGGCAATCCACTGACCGCCCTGAAACAGCCCTAATGGGTCGTTTTCAAGGAGAATAACCGCCTGCATGGGGACGCCGGCGACAAAGTATTCCTGCCTGTCATAGGCCACGTCGAAATACTGCTCGTATTGCTGAATAAGGAAGTTGCGGGAGCAATACTGCTGAAAGGAGGTGGAAAGTGCCGTGGCCCATTGGATGATGGATCGACGGACATCGCGCTGATCCTGGGTGTCGCTGTTTATCCCTGAAACCCATCCTTGGCCTGCGTCAACGCCGATGTAATATGCGATTTTCTCCACCGATGAGAGCATCACGGGTGGAGAGACGTAAGGGTTCATGATAAGACGCTTAAAGCGTCATCCTTTAGGTCGAAAGCAGGGTCGAGGGCCACGCGCCCGCCAAGCTCAGAGGAGCCGGGGTCGCTTCGGAATCCAGGGCGGGTTCGTTTTCGAAATCCATCAGGATAACCGAGGCAATGGAAGCGGTGTCAGCGCCGGTGTGCTGAATCCAGAGCCAGGTCTGATTGTTGTTCGAACCCGTGGCAGCCGATGGGGTTGTGACCTTTGCGCCACGAAGATCCAGCTCGATGAAGAACTGCGAACCTTCGGCGGCGGCGGTCAGGGTCGCGGTTGCGCCTGACAAAGCCGTCAACGACACGTCATTGGCTTTGCAGCCTCCGGACGTGATGTAGGCGGCGTAAGCGCAGGTCGAGGTTCCCGTGGCGGTGATGATGACCAGAGCGCGGTTGCACTTGGTCACGTCGATGCCATACCCGGGAAGTCCGGTGGCGGGAGTCATGGCCGTGGCCGTGGTGCTGGAAGCGGCGTCACCGTTGTAAACGGTGCCCGTCTGCCCAAGGTTGGCGGGATAGACCAGCGATCTCTCGCTGATAAGGCTCTTGATAATCATGGTTTTTCCCCTTGTTTGAAGCCTTTTAAGGTTTAGTTCGTGAAGCCCGTGGTGAAGAAGCCGCTCTGCGCGATCATGGCGTCCGGAGCGACGATGTTGGCATCATACATCTGCACGAAGCGCATCCAGCTCATGTCGGACTCAAAGGCCGAGGTGCCCGCGACGGTGGCGATGTTGGTCATCAGGAATTCCATCGGGCCCCACATCGGAACCCAAACGCGGCTCCAGTCGCCGTACATGATGGCCGAAGCGGTGGTGAGGCTGCCCTGCACCAGGTTGGAAGGGACGTTGGTGGTCTGGCGAATGTCGAAGCCGACGATCTCAAAGAACTTCTTGATGTTCGCGAGTTGCAGGGACGGGAAGGTGGGGTATGCCGTACCGCCGGAGGCAAGCACGGTGTACTGGCTGGAAACGCCGCGCATGACGAGCGGATGCGTGAGGTATTTCGCGTCATCCACGAAGCGGTTGGCGCCCATGAGCGCGAACTCGAAAGCCTTGAGATCGGACAGGACCGCAGCGCGGCCATTGGTTCCGATGGCGGGATCGATGGTGGACGGCGTGAGGTCCGTGCGGTTCAGGATGCCAGTGGGCTGGCCCTGGTTCTGGCCGGCGCCGCTGATGATGTACCGCTCCAGCTGATTCCGCATGTCGCGGGCAGCCATTTCACGGATGAAGGTTTCCACGAAATCCCCGCCCTGACGGATGAGATCGTTGGTGATGCCGACGATCATCGCCAGTTTTCTGGGCGTGAAGTTCGCCAGCGCGTAGCCGTTGCGGGTGACCTTGATGGCGCCGAGTTCCTGCGTGGGGGACGGATCCATGATGACGCCGTTGCCGATTCCGCCCGTGTCCGTGCGTTCCATGGGAACGGAGAAGGAGGACATGCCCTCGATGACTTCCGAATGGATGCCCATCTGGAAAAGTGCGGAGGTGCTGCGGGCCGCTTCCACGATCATGGAGCGAATCTGCACCGGCATGGGGAATCCGCCCGCCTGACCCGTCAGAGTGGAAACCACTTCTTTCTTGGTGTATTGGGTGCCGTAGCCTTTGCCGGCTGCGGTCAGAACTTCCAGTTCATAGCCGATGCCGTCCGAGGTGTCCGCAGCTTCCAGATTGGAGCCGTGCGTTTGGTAAGCCTTAAGCAGCTTGGAGAAACGGAACTTGTCCGTGTCCATGCCGTCCGTGCTCTTTCCCGCATTGCGGGATTTGCCCATGGAGATAGCTTTTTCCACATCCGCCTTGATTGCGGTGAGTTCGGTGCGGAGACCGGTGTTGCGCTCCTCCACGCCAGCGATTTTTTCCGTCATTTCGGAAGCCACGTTGTCCAGCAGCGCGATCATCGCGCCGTCACCGCCGGCCTTGATCTTCTTGGCGTTCTCGGCGAGGCGAAGCTCTTTCACTTTCGCGGCGGCGGCAATTTGTTCGGGGGTCATGGGGTTTCCTTGGTTGTGGAGGGTGGCCTGTTAAGCCACAACTCCGGTAATTTTTTCGTTTAGGATTTCCATCTCGCTCTTGGGGGTCATTCCCCTGGAAAGAGCGTAGGCCAGAGCGGGATTGGACTTGGCGCGTTTTTCACCCTTCGGCTTTTTCTCGCCCTTGGGTTTCTTTTCTTCGCCTTCCTCTTCCTCGTCGTCATCCTCGCCGGGCTCATCTTCCTGTTCGTCAGGGTCGGACATGCCGAAGGCGAGGGACTTGAGATGGAGCATTCCTTTGGTCGCGTGCTCAAGAGCCTTGCCCATGCACTTCTCGTTGGACTCGGTGAACTCGCCACCCTCTTCGCCCTTCTCGGGAACGGTGGGGTGGTCCTGCATCATGTGCGAAACGTGCGTCAAAGCCTTGGTCAGGCTCTTGTGCGCTTCGTGGATGTGTTCAACGTGTTCAGCGGTGAGGTTCTCGCCGCTCTTGATGGTGGCAAGCGAAGGATCGAAAGCTGCAATCGCCGAGAAGTTCTTCATCAGCGATTTGAGTTCTGCTTTGAGTTCGTCTTTGGTCATTTCAATGTCCTCGCTTGAAAGTGTAATCTCTTTTTTTCCTTTCAACATGGCAAAAGTTTTGGAAGAAATTTTCTCCTCCTTCAAGGCGTTGGCGTTCATTCCCACGGGGCAAAGTGATATTTCGAAAAGCTCCCACGACTCGTAAATGACTCCGCCTGCGCGCATTCCAAGCGCCTCGCGTTCGGAATCCTTGGGATAGATGATGCCGCCGGACTTGCCACGAAACCCAATGGACACGGCCTTTATAACGCCCTTGAGCGCCAGGGCGCAAAGGTCGGCCGCTACCTCGGTTGCGGTGTGGAACAGAACGGTGATAATGAGTTTGGCGTTTTTCGCATCGCTTTTATCAACTGATATTTTGATTACGTTCCCGATGGGAATTTGGGTCAAATCATGCACGAACATGAACACCGGATTCCTTAAAAAATCTTCGGCGTCCATCCCGTCCATTTTCATAATATCACCTTCGCGGTCCGGCTTCTCGTCCGAAGCCACGAAAGTCACGATCTTTTCTTCGTCGCCGGCCTCGTATTCAACGCCGGAAGCCTTGCAGAGTTTTTCAACCTCCCCGGCGGAGTATTTCTTTTTGGACAGCCTGTACTTGACGATGCGCTGATGATCGTTTTCTTTGACCTTGGTAGTCATTTGTTCTTCTCCTGATTGGATGAAAGCATTTTGTCGCTGGGACTTTTTGTTATGCGTTTAATGCGCCGAAGCTCGGAAAGCATCTCCGCTTCCTTCTTGTCGATGGGCTTGACGTTCATTGGCATGCCTCCGCAAGCTGATAATAAAGGGCGGGCACGATGATGCCTGATGAATCCCGGTAACCGTGATCAGTCAATGAAGAATCCACGATGAAGAACACGGTGAGCGAATCCAAAGGCTTGACTGGCAATGAAAATTCCGTGGCGCCTTCGATGGTCAGGGTTTCCGTGCACTTGTATCCTGCCCTTACAGGAAGATAGGCGGTGTCGCCGTAGGTGTATTCCAGCACGGACTGAAAAATGTAGGACTGAGGCTTGGGCTCATTCATGTTGCAGCCAATGAATACAAACGCCAAGGCGAATAGAAGTAATAAATTAATTCTCATCGTCACTCCTGACGGGCATTAAAACGCATCGGCAGTTGATAGTCTCCGAAGCATCGCCGCTTGGGTCCAAGGGATAGTCCAGTCCGTTGTCGAACTCATCGTCAAAGTCAATGGGCCCTTCGGCATCGCAATCCACATGGGAATCCCGCACGAACTCGTCACGGGCAGATCCCCATTGTTTTTTTTTGATGCCCGCGGCTTTCATGGCCCCGTGCTGGACATAGCTTGAGACGGTACCGGTTTCAGTGCGGGCAACGGTCAGAGCGTCTTTTCCTCTGGAAGCGTATTCCTCCGCGACGTCCTGCTTCAGGTTCTTGGCGGTGTCGGCAACGGAGAGTTCATTGGAAATGGAATCGCTCAGGCTCTCAGCGATGGCATCTTCCAGTCCGTCAAAGGTGGTTTCGTTCACGGTGGAGATGAATTTGAGGCGCTTGGCGATAAAGGCCTGGACATCGGCTTGGGTGAAGCTATTGGTGACGTCCTTCTTGACGTTGGCGATGTCCCGCTTGGCTCTATGAAGCGCAATCGAAGCCTGCTTGTCGTAGTGGGGTTTGATCATGGCGCGGAGGAGCGTGTTTTCCTTGTTCCTGTCGGGCATGAAGTCGGAAGCGGTGGAGGTATTGGTCACATCCTTTATTTTTTCCAGCACCCGGTCGCGCTGCTGTCCCCAGAACTTGGTGACGGCGCGTTGCAGCAGCTTCTCGCCGGGGTCTAGAACCTTGGCGATGTAGTCATCGCTGATGCGGTACTTTTCCTCACGGGTCAAGTCTTTTTTTTTTAACAGGGACTTGAGAGCCTTGCCGCCAGGGGAAGCGTCATCGTCATCCGCGCCGCTTGCGGGGGTGAACGCCGCCTGCGGGCTCAGGTTGGTCATGAGCCACGGCATCTTCTTGGGGTCAAGCTCGTCGATGGGGATTTGGTTCATCTTGAGGGCGAGGATGGGAGGCACACCCATGTCCACGAGCATCCCGGAGCGTTTGTATCTCGCGTCCACGTCATCGTGCAGGGCCGCGACCTGTGAAGTGTCGATGCAAAGCTGCATATCTCCATTGCCCACATAATCGAGCCACGACTGGTTGAGTTCCATCATGATGAGGTTGGATTTGGGCAGAATGGACTGCTCGAAAAGCTGGCGCTTGGCTTCCTTGGCCGTGGCGTAGTTCATGTCCTTGGAGATTTGCAGCGCGAACTCGGACACCTTGTAAGCCGCAATGACGGCCTCGCGGTTCCATCCGAGCATTTCATAATACTGCATGTCCTCATTGGTGAGGGAGAGCTGGTTGAAGTCGATCTCGTAGGGGATGAACAGGTTTTTGCCGGCGTTCTGGCTGCCCACGTTGGTCTTTTCCATGTTGGCGCGGAACTCGTTTAGCTGCTGCGCATTGAGCGGCTTTTTGGATGAGAACGCCCCGCGCATGGTCATCCCGTTTTCCAGCAGGCTGGAATTGTGGGAGATGGCCGAAGCGTCCTGCGCAATTCCCGACCTTAACGGATGGCCGGGGGAAACGCCGGACATGAAGCCGTAAGGGTTGAAGAAATTGATGCGGATGACTTCCTGCAAGTCCAGCAGGTAGTTCCTGCCGTAATCGTAGGGGCTGGAATCGCTTTGGTAGTCGAAAATCCAGCCTTCGAGAATCTTTTGATGGTTGACTTTGGGTTTTACTCCCGCGTCATTCTGAATCCATAGTTCATCGGGAATCTGGCCTTTGCGGAAATTGCACCCGTCCCCAGACCAGAGAAACGCCGTTCCGCCCGTGCCGTTCTTTGTCGGCAGGCACAAGTCCCACATGATGCTTTCAAGGAAATTGGTTCCCGACATCATGGGGTTTGGATGCTTGAGCAGGCGAAGGATGGGGTGATCGTCTATCAGTTCCTTCTTGGGATCGCGCTTGCTGAACATGCGCAAAGGACATTGGACGTAGGACTCGATGATGGTGGTGATGGCGGCATAGACCCACGGGTGATTAATGCCGGGACGTTGCCGCATGGCGGCGAATGGACTGCCCGTGAACCACGCTTCAGGATAGCCGGAGGAAAAGACGGGATCGAAGTTTGGAACGCCCGCTTTTCCCTGAAAGAGGCTGAACGGGTTGGCTTTTTCGACTAGGATCACACGTCACCCTTTAAGTGAGATTCTGAATATCTCCGTGCCCATAATCTAATCTCAACTAGAACGAAATAACTTCCATACTCGTCTTTTTCAAATCATAGAGGTAAGATCGCAGAGCGAATTTGTACACGTCGGAGAAGTCTGGCGACCGTTTCAGGCGCTTCTTGATTTCTTCCTTGTCCTCTATTTTGATGGCTTTGGTGCCTTTCTGAAACTGATAATGGATGCTGGCGATGTCCTGCCGCATCATTTCGTAAAGGTTCAGATCGTCATGCCATCCCAGCACCTCGGGGTTGAATCCGCCTATCCTGCCGTCCCGCATCATCTGCATGCCTTCCCAGTAGGCTTGGGCCCGTTTATTCAGAAAGGTAAAGTGGTAGTTGTCCATCTGGACGCGGGAATTAACGTCCTCGGGGTTCTCTTGGTAGAAGGCGGCGTCATCGGGTGATTCGGCGCCGTTGAATCCCTGAACGTAGATGGCTTCGGCATGGAACATGTCCACCACGCCGGCACCAAGTCCAATGACGTCAATCGTGACGTGTTCGGTGGAAATGTTGAACTCAAACATGAGTTTTTTGGTATGCTCGTAAATCTCAGGGATGGAGCTCTGGGCAAGGAATTCCAGCCGGTAGAAGTTGGGGCCGTTCATGATAAGGAAGCTGCATCTGTCGGGTCCGTACCGGGCGGGATCCACGCCGAGGTAGTAGGCCCATGGGATAACGTTGCCGGCCTTGTCCTTTTTGGGCGGGATGATTTCCTTGCAGCGATCCATGTACTCAAAGGGGATAAGCTGCTCCAGGTCGCTCATGGCGTCCCAAGAGCCCTCCACAAAGCGTTTGTACATGGGGGGTGTCATGACGCGCTTCCATTGTGCGATTTTCTCTTGGGTGATGAACTCGATGTTGTCCTGAATCGTGAAAACCTGGAAGTAAATTCTGGCGGCCACCAATAAGGCGTTGTTGTGTATGTGCTTGTCGTAGAACTCTTTGGGGTGGCTGATGTTCGGGTTGCAGGCGAATATGGACATGGGGGGACAGATAGGGGCATCCGGCCTGCGCCGGCGCCGCTGGACACCCACACGGCTTTGAGCCATGGAAATGAACTCGGGACTGAAATGGTCGTATTCGTCCCCGAACAGGATGTCGAACTTCTTGCCCTTGAGCCAGCCGAAGTTTGGATCCTGCTGCTCCCTCGCCGGCCTAAACTGGATGTGGGATCCGTTCCAGAATCTAAGGTTGAGTTTATTGGGCCATGAATAGAACTCGGATGGGAAAGCCGAAAGGATGTCCACGAAGTCGGGGATGGTGTTGTCGATGAGGGTGTCCCACCTGGCTCTGACAACGAGCACCGATGTGTCCTGATACTCCAGGCACAGGTCAATGATAAGGGCGATAATGCCATAAGTCTTGGAGCTGCTGATGGTTCCTGCGGCGATGAGGGTGTCGTAGAGTCCAGAGATGGCGGCCATCCGGAACTTGGACTGGGCTTCATTGGCTACGAAAGGTTTTCCTTGGGCCTCATCATCATCTTCAAAGTCATCCTCAGGACTGTCAACCTCTGGATTCAGCGCACGCTCGTAATCCGCAAGCTCGTCGACCAGTTCATCGTCAAGCTCCATAGCCCATTCCAATGAGTTCAGCTTCCTCGGAGGATACGGGCGGATCCGTGTTTGGCATGGGTTGGGCCGAGATTATTTCGCGCCATTTTATGGGGTGGCCATAGTCATCAGCCAAGCGGCGACCATGTTTATGAAGGCCGGGATTGACGTTGCGGATTTTGGCGATTTCTCTCACGCAAAGAAATGCCACTCGGAAGTCACCGCCAGCCAATGACTTACGCTTGAGGTCGTAGTATTGCCGCAGCACCCCGATGGTGTTCTTGCGCTGGTCATCGAAGAGAAGATTGGCGCCATGGGCTCGGGCTTTCTTTGCGAGATGATTTATCTCACGGGCGGAGAGGTACCAGCCGCCGCCTTGGGCTTCGCCTGTTTCTTCCAGTTCTTCCTTTGAGAGTTTGGGTCTTTGCTGCCATTCGTAAATCTCGCTGATGCTCATTCCCTGCACGTCCATCAGGTAGGACATCTGCACCATGCGGGCGAGAACCATGTTACCGGGCTTGCGGCCTTTGGCGTCTTTTACAGGGAGCTTCTCGTGATCAGGAATGGCCATGACTGAAAATTACGCTCTTTGAGGGAATTTTACCGCTTGGCTTTTTCAGCCCAGACGCGGATCACTTTTTCGAGGGTGGGGACGGTGGCCAGGAAGCAGGAACAGATAAGCGTCCAA
>CAIYQA010000279.1 GCA_903928175.1 uncultured Spartobacteria bacterium
GATCCCCACGGTTCATCACGTGGTAAATTGCCCCTTCATATTCAACTCGCGGCTGTCTTGGCATGCTAAATTGCTAGCAAAACCCTCGATTGCTGTCAATATAAAGGACTGACCCCTTTCTTTCTTTTTGTCAATATAAAGGACTGACCCCTTTCTCCTTTCTTTCTGACTTTTGCTCCTGTTTTCCGGTATATGGGACGGCACCCCCATGCTGGTATGGGGTCGCGCCGTTGGCGCTGAATGCAAAGTCTCCACATTACACCACTTTTAATTGCACCCCATCTTTATTCTGGATTGAGATGTCCGCCACTTCTAATTTTTCTTGAGCCAGTCAAGGAGATCCTCCACCTCGTGGGCGTTTGCCGCGTTGACTTGATAGAGGCATCTGCGGGACTTCAGCTCCGAATGGACCGCTTTAACCTGTGCCGGAGTGATATCGTAGATGTGCAAGGCTTTTCCCGCGGCAAGCCCCTTCTTGAGCACCTCGAGCCATTGCCACATCGGCTTCTGCCCGGCTCCGGAGACCCACTGCAGAACATCGATATCCTTTACCGAGAGCACGTCGTCGAGGTGCCGGAGCGCGCCGGGCCCATCCAGGTGATACATGCAGCGGTCCAGGTAGGCCGCTTCTTCTTCAACTCCAGGCAGCACGTGTCTCTTGTAATCCTCGCCGCTGATCATGCAGCTAAAATCGCATTGCACCACCGCGAACCGCCCCGGGGTCCAGAACGGGCCCCAGCCGATCGTGCCCGTCTCGGGAGTGCAGCGCGAAGCTTCATAAAGGGCGTTATAAATGGGGGCGTAGAATTTTCGTATTGCTGCAGAAACACGGGCCACCTCCTCGGGGCAATCCATCAAATCCATGCAAAGGTTGCTCGGATAACGCAGCGCACTCATTGCGTCGATGTTCGAGTGCAGATCACAGGCCCCGAGCAGATAACGCCCCTTGGCGTGCTCCGCCAACGCCGTGGCATAGGCGCGCACTCCGCACCAGACCGGGTTCTCTTCGCTGAGAACAGGCTCATACCCCTCAAGCGTCTCAAGGATCGACTCCACCCAGTTCGTCTCCGGATGGGAGTCCGAGTATTGCAGGGGCGCTCCGAAAAAAGACGCAAATTGATCCGGCCCGAAATCCGGGGCGTAGAACGGGATGGCTTCCCCCATGAAAAGGGTGTTCTCCAGCCAATGGTCAATGCAGGCCATGTGCTCCTTCCATTCGCCCCGGGTCGCGCGGTAGTACCTCAGCGTCAGCGGGTGATCGGCACGTGAAATGGGCTGATCCGGATTCTTGGGGACCTCGGCCCACACCAGCGGTCGTTCCGGAGCTTCATCCGACCAAAGCGCATCAAAGCGCATCTTAATTTCATTGAAAGCTGGCTGGTAGAGTAAAGAGGACATCGTATTCAGAATTGGATTTTATTTGGGAGCGCGTTTGCGATTCACGTGGGGGCGATCACAGGTTATCTAAATGCCAAAAAAGATTAAATGCAACTAAAAATCTATCACGCGCTAGCACCCTGAATAATGCTTCGCCTCCCAGCGCCGTAGCGGCGCAACTGCGCAAAATGCCACCCTCCAAATCCAGACATTTCCCCAAACAGCGTACCCATACCGCACCAAACTCTTTCGCATCTATATTCAAGCGGCCCAGGACGGGGCAAAAGGCGCTTTAAATTCAAGTTGACCCCAACCTCGTTAAGTCCTTAGATCGGACTAGATCGGTCTTCAAAATCCCCCCTTGTAAAAATGAAAACGACTGTCTCTCTCTCCCTCCCCTCTAAATTCAAGCAGCTCCTTTGTCTCATTGTCGCACTCGGCAGCGGATTTGGGGCCGAGTCCATCGCCCAACCCAAGGGGGAGGAGCAGGCGGCCCAGCGGATGGCCCGCTACAACGTAGTCTGGACAACTCCATCCAAAGACGCCACAGGAGTGATGCCCATCGGCAACGGCGATATTGGCGCCGGTGTCTATGCGATCGAAAACGGCGATCTTTATTTGCTGCTCTCCAAAAACGACGCCTTGAGTTATTGCGGCGACATTTACAAAACCGGCCGGCTGCGGATTTCCTTGAAACCCAATCCGTTCGTGGCGGGGAAGCCCTTCCGGCAGACGCTGGATCTCCCGACAGGCTCGATCCGTATCGAGGCCGATGGGGTGCATCTCAAGTTCTGGGCGGATGCCAACCGGCCGATTTACCATGTGGAGATTGATTCCCCGCAGGAGTTGACCGTCACGGCGCAACCGGAGTTCTGGAAGCGCTACACCCAATGGAAAGGCTTGGATAACACACCGGATGTGCGCCTCCCGCGGGAGCACGCCTTGCTCTGGTATTTTTCCGTCGGCGACAAGAGCTTTTATCCCGACGACATGATGAAGCGGGGGTATGCGGTGGAGAATTTCGAGAAAATCGTGCCCGATCCGTACCGGTTCAACACCTTCGGGAATCTCGTCGAATTGATGCCCTTGATGAAAGGCAAAGGGGATCCTGCGGCTGCCAAAGCAAAGGACGGCGTGCTCGCCGCCCAAGGCCGCCAGTTCGACTTGCGCATCCATTCCCTGACGATGCAGGCGCCCGACCGCAATGTGTGGGTAAAGGCGATTGAGGCGTTGGCAGCGCGCCCGGTGGAGTTGCAGCAGGATTGGGAGAACCATTGCCGGTGGTGGAGCGATTTCTGGGCGCGCGGGTGGATTATCGCCTCCGACCGCACCGTGCCGGCCGATCAGCGCGAGCGCTTGAACGGGGAAGTCGGAGCCTCGGGAACCCGCGACGAGGCGGACGGCGCGGCCTTGGTGGCCCAGAGCTACAATATGTTCCGATATTACATGGGGGCCCAGGGGCGGGGGCGGCTTCCGGTCAAGTTCAATGGAGGCATTTTCACCCAGCAGTACCATCTGAACGGCCGTTTTCTGGAGCAAAACGGTATTGAGGAGTTTAAGAAGCGTTTCCCGTTTGCAACCCAGCAGCCCGACGGCTCCTGGCTCACCGGAGAGGATTACCGGGCTTGGGGAAGGCGGTTCACTGCCCAGAACGAGCGGTTGCTCTACTGGCCGCTGCTGATGAGCGGGGACTTCGATCTGATGAAAGGCTTCTTTGACCTTTATTGGGATACGCTGCAGATGCGCAAGGCGATCACCCAGAAGCATTACGGTCACGCGGGGGCCTTCTACCGGGAGAACGTCA
>CAIYQA010000280.1 GCA_903928175.1 uncultured Spartobacteria bacterium
AAAAAGTTTGTCAAACGCAAGCAGCCGGAGAAGAATTTTGTGAATTGGGATAAAGCGACCTTCACGCGCCTGATCTCCGCGCCGCCGGAACGGTTGACCAGCCAATTCCAAGTCGGCCACGGCATGTTGCTCAACGTGTTGAGCCGCCCGAGCGATGGCTGCGCGGCGATGCGGGAGCTGATCGCGCGCAGCCACGAGCCGACCAAGGCGAAGAAAGCCCACACCAAACGCGCGTGGCAGCTTTTCAAGTCGTTGGTGCAGCGCAAAATCATCGAGTTCATCCCGAAGACCGGGGCAGGGGCGAAGTTGCGGGTGAATGTCGAGTTGCAGGAAGATTTCTCGATGAACCAGACGCTCTCGCTCTATGTGCATGACACTCTCTCGCTTATCGATCCGCAAGCTCCGGACTATGCGCTCGTCGTGCTGACGCTGGTCGAGTCGATCCTCGAAAACCCGGACATCATCCTGCGCAAGCAGCTTGACCGGGTGAAAGGCCAGGCCATCGCCGAGATGAAAATGCAGGGGATGGAATACAACCAGCGCATGGAGGAGTTGGAAAAGCTCGAATACCCGAAGCCAAACCGCGATTTCATCTACTCAAGCTTCAACGCCTTTGCCGACAAACACCCGTGGGTCGGGCAGGAGAATATCCGGCCCAAATCGATCGCGCGCGAGATGTTCGAGGAGTTCCGCACCTTTGCCGATTACATCAAGCTCTACGAACTCCAGCGCGCCGAGGGTGTGCTGCTGCGCTACCTGTCCAACGTCGAAAAAGTGCTCACGCAGACCGTGCCCGACCTCGCCAAGAACGATGCCCTGCGCGAGATGGAGCTCTATCTCGGCACGATGATCCGGCAGGTCGATTCCAGCCTGCTCGATGAGTGGGAAAAGATGCGCGACCCGAACTGGCGACCCGGCGAAAGCGCCGAGGTCCGCCCGCCCGGAGCAGAAGAAGCCGCGCGCGACATCACGCGCGACAAAGCCGCGTTCACCGCAGCCCTCCGCACCCGCATCTTCAGTTTCCTGCGCGGGCTCCTCAACGCCGACTACGAAAGCGCGTTGGCTGGGCTCGCCCCGAGCGCTCCCGATGCCGAACCGTGGACCGCCGACCGCCTGCGCGCCGCAATGAACGCCTATTTCGTGGACCACCGCACCCTGCGACTCGACCCCGAGGCCCGCAACCTGCGCCATACCTATATTACGGCCTCTGAAGACCACCGCACCTGGACGGTTGCGCAAATGCTCATCGATCCCGACGAAACCAACGACTGGGTGGCGGAGTTCGCCGTCGATCTCACTCGCTCACGCGAGACGAACGAGCCGGTGATGAGGCTGGTGAAATTGGGGAGTCTGGTGGAATAGGACGTATGGGTCTTATGGGACTTATAAGTCCTATGGTGAGTCTCGCAACTGCCCTCCCCAAGCACGCGGCTGCGCGAACCTGCCCGCGTTGTCGGGAGGGTTGGCGCAGCCGTGTGCAAGAGGGGCACGGTCCATTTTTAGAGTGGCACGTCTTCATGCGGCCAGGGGGAGTACCCCGAAATCGCACTCGAAATCCGCCAGGGCGGCGATCCGGGCGGCTTTGGGGGGCACTCCCGCTTCCAGGTACACGGACGTCAGTTCATGCAGGGCTCCAAAGAGCGCCCGCAACGGGTCTGCCTCGGTTTCGTTCCGGCCCAGGCTGCCGGGATTGTTTGCTGTGTTGTTCATAATTTGAAAAAGTCGATGGTTGAAAAAGGAAAAACCCACTGCCGTTTCCAGCAGTGGGTTCTTCGGAAAAATCGTTGGCGGGTTCGTTTTACTCTTTTCCTGTTCCACTGCCGGGTTGGCGCGTCCACTGGGCACACTGAACGCAAATCCCAAGGTCGCGCATGTGCGACGCACAAGCGGACTTGGTCGGTTTCAACGTGGTGGAATAGGAAAACATCGCGGAAACTGGTTACACAATGAGAAGCCAAACGTCAAGCGCCGGATGGGTGAAACTGCGTGAATTTCCTGAATTCAACGCCGGGGCTGTCTCATTAACACCGGGCTTCAGCCCGGTGGCAGGAACGCGCGGGATCGTCAGCCGTTTCAACGGCTTCCCCCCTCCGGGCAAATCCAAGATAAGCCGTTGAAACGGCTTTTGCCGCATGCGGCTCTTCACCGGGCTGAAGCCCGGTGTTAATGAGAGCGGGGCATCCATCAGGCATCCATCAGGCATCCATGGTCATCCATCGCTCATCCATCAGCCATCCAATGTAGCACCTCAAGGACCTTCCCTATGAGCATCTCAAGCCGGGCACAAGCGCCGCACGTCGGCCTGCTCGACTCCCTCAAGGCGGACGGTTTTGAGCCGGGCGGTGTCGCCGCGCAGCAGTGTCACGGCGTTGGGCCGGATGCCGAAGTGTTCGGCCAAAAAGCGGACCAGCTCCGCATTGGCTTTCCCCTCGACGGCCGGGGCTTTCACCTTGACTTTGAGCCGGTCGCCCAGCCAGCCAACGATCTCGCTGCGGGGAGCATTGGGGGTGGTCTGGACGGTGAGCGTGACGGGCATGGGCGGGCACTCAGGTTAAACAGTTCTTGGGAAATTTTGAAAGCAACGGTTCACACGAAATTCACAAATTTCAGCGTTTCTTCGCTTGAAGTCCGCCTCGGGAAGCGGCATTGCTTTGCGTAATGCAATCCCTCCGCTCCCTTTTGTTCATTCTCGCGATCGTTTTGATCGCGCTCGGCGGCGGGTATTGGCTGAATTCCATGATCCTCCCGCCCGAGCAGGCGAGCCCGGAATTGCAAACGCCCAAGCTCTCCATGGAGCAGCTCGATCCGGGGCTGCGCTCCAAGCCCCTCTTTTTCACCCTGCCAGCGGTTCCCTATATTAAAGAGCAGTGGCAGCAGTGGAGTGGCGCGTTTGGCTTGCCGGTCCCGCTGCCGGAGGAAATCGCCGTCCAATGCGATGCCACGCTCCAATCCCCTGCGGATTGGCGGGCCCTGGACCGCAAGTGGCATTTCGGGGCGCTCCTTCTGGCCGGAGACCCGGCGGGTTTCCGCCCGCTTTTGGACCATTTGCGGAACTCCCCGGACTGGAAATTGACCCGGCTGGACCCGACCAGCTTCGTTTTCGAGCGCAGTCCGGCCCGGGCATGGACCCCTGCGGATGTGGCGAAGGTGTTGGCGGTTTTCCAGACGCATTCCCTCGGAGAGCAGAAAAGTGCGCGCACATCGACCGCCCACCGGCTCGTGTACCTGGGGGAAATGGAGGAGGCACAAAAGCTTTTGAAGGAAGCCCTTCAGATGGATGCGAAATATAAAGAGGCATGGACCGAACTGGCCCAGTTGCATGGCATGCAGCATCACTGGCAGGAGGCGTTGGTCACCGCAGAACGGGCCCTGGAGTTTGACGGCCGTTACCGCCCGGCGCAAAAGGTCCAGGCCCACGCCTATTATGCGCTCGGCCAGTATGGAAAAGCCCTGGAGGTCACCCGGGTGCTGTATGAAGCGGCTCCCGCCGACGCTCCCACCCTCATGCTGCACGCCAAAGTGGCCCATGCCGCCCATGTTTACATGGAGGAGATCGAGATCCTCCAAAGAATGATCAGCTTGCTGCAAGGGTATTCGCAACCGGTCGGCGCGTGGCAAATTTACCTGGGCCAGGCGTATTCTGCCACGGGCAACACCTTTATGGCGGCGGATCAGTTCAAAATAGCCCTCAAGGACCCCACGTTATCCGAAGCCCAGCGCACTTTTAGCCAGAAAGCCCTGGAGCGGATCGAATTAAAACCCGATCTTTTGGATGGCGGACCGGCGTTTCCCCAATCTTCTCTGCTTGACGCTCCCGAGTATCACCCCTAGGTTTAGCGGGTTATCCGAAGCGCGAGTGGGTTTATCCCCACTCTTTTTTGTCTCCGGATACTACGTTTTTTTATGAACAGCGATCTCATTTCAGGGTTGGACTATTTTGAACGCGAGAAGGGCATTAAGCGCGAAGTGCTGGTCGAGGCCGTGCAAAACGCGCTGCTTTCGGCGTCCAAGAAGGCGATTGGGCCCGCGCGGGAATTGCGCATCGAAGTCGATGGCAAGACCGGGGAAATCCGTGCCATCGCCAATCTGCTGGTGGTGGAAACGGTGCAGAATGCCCACGACGAAATTTCCCTGGCCAAGGCGCGCAGCGTTAAACCCAACGCCGTCCTCGGCGAGGCGATCGAGGTCGAGGTAACGCCGAGGAATTTTGGCCGCATCGCGGCGCAAACCGCCAAACAGGCGATGATGCAGCGCATCCGCCAGGCCGAAAAAGAGATGGTCTATGACGAGTTCAAGGACCGCGCCGGAGAGATTGTCAGCGGCACCGTCCGGCGTTTCGAGCGCTCCGATGTCATGATCGACCTCGGCAAGTTCGAGGCCGTCATGCCCTCCCGCGAACGGGTTCAAACCGAGGATTACAATGTCGGCGACCGGATTCGCGCCTACGTCGTGGCCGTCGAAGTCGGGCCGCGCGGCCCGGAGATCATCCTTTCCCGCAGCCATCCGAATTTCGTCCGGCGCCTCTTCGAGACCGAGGTGAGCGAGATCGCCGACAAAACCGTGGAAATTCGCGGCGTGGCGC
Source organism: uncultured Spartobacteria bacterium (assembly GCA_903928175.1). GTDB lineage: Bacteria > Verrucomicrobiota > Verrucomicrobiia > Chthoniobacterales > Chthoniobacteraceae > UBA695. The sequence continues at coordinate 4,583 of CAIYQA010000280.1, forward strand.
GCGAAGCCGGTTATCGCACCAAGATCGCCGTGTTTAGCGCCAATGAAAAAGTGGACCCCGTGGGGGCCTGCGTGGGCATGAAAGGTTCCCGCGTGAAAAACATCGTTCGCGAGCTCAACAACGAGAAGGTGGACATCATCCGCTGGAGCGCCGACACGAAGGAATTTGTGCTCGAAGCCCTCAAACCGGCCAAGGTCAAGAACGTCACTCTGGATACCGTCAAACGGGCGGTGCACATCCGCGTGGACGAGGATCAACTTTCGCTGGCCATCGGCAAACGCGGCCAAAACGCGCGGCTGACCTCGCGACTCGTCGGCTGGGACATCAACATCGAGAAAGACGAAACCGCCAAGGAAGCTTTTGCCCAGAGCGTCACCAAGGCCGCCGCCGGGCTGGCCGCGATCCTCAAAATCGCCGAACCCGTGGCCCGCCAGCTCATTGGCGCCGGGATGAACAGTGTGGAAGTTATTGTCGGGGCCGAACCGCAGGACATTGCCGATGCCACAGGCGTCGATCTCGAACAAGCCCAAACCATCTTTAACGCGGCCCAAGCCGAATACCAAAAGGGAGCTTCCAAAGCGTAAGCTTCCGTCGCATTTTACCAATTTCTAATGGCAACCCGAGCAAATCCCAATTCCCAAGGCGCGAAACGTCCCACCTCCCGCAAACCCACGGGAAGCACTGGCGCAGCGGCTCACGCCCCCCGGACCTCGGGCAAGAAAGCGCCGTCTCCCGCCGCCGAAGAACCCGTGGTGGAAAAACCGGCGCCCGCCCCGCCGCAGGAAACCGTCTCCTTGATTGACAAGGAAAAGCCGGTGCGCCGTCGTGTGGCATCGGGCCTCAAGCCTTTCAACATGCCTCCGATCTCGCGGATTCTCGCGCCGGAGCCTGAACCCGAGGCGGTCGTCGAAGCGGCTCCCCAACCCCCGGTCCAGGAAGAAGCGCCCGCCGCCGCAGCCGCTCCCGCCGAGGAGCCCAAGAGCGACGAGAAGATCATCCACATCAAGCCGCCGATCACCGTCAAGGAACTGGCCTCCCAACTCGGCCTGAAACCGTTCCAGATCATCTCCGACCTGATGGAGATGAATATTTTCGCCGCCATCAACCACACCCTCGAACCCGACATCGCCGCCAACCTGTGCAAACGGCACGGCTTTATTTTCGAGAAGGAAAAGCGCAAGGAAGGCGGCGGCGTCCACAAGGTGGAGCCGGTGATTGAAGCGCCCAAGCCGCCGCCGACTCCGCAGAAGGAGGAACTGAAGAATCGCGCCCCGATCGTCACGTTCATGGGACACGTCGACCACGGCAAGACCTCGCTCATGGATTACATCCGCAAGGCGCGTGTCGCTGCGGGCGAAGCGGGCGGGATCACCCAGCACATCGGGGCCTACACGGTGGAATACAACGGCCACCCGATCACTTTTCTCGACACTCCCGGCCACGCCGCGTTTACGCAGATGCGGGCGCGCGGCGCGAACGTCACGGATATCGTCGTGCTGGTCGTCGCGGCGGATGACGGCATCATGCCGCAGACCGTCGAGGCGTTGAACCACGCGAAAGCGGCCAAGGTGCCGATCCTCGTGGCCATCAACAAGATGGATCTCCCCTCGGCCAATGTGGACCGGGTGAAAGGCCAGCTTCAGGAACGCGGCCTCCAGCCGGAAGACTGGGGGGGCGAGACCATCGTCTGCCCGGTTTCCGCCACCAAGGGCACCGGCATCGATCATCTTTTGGAAATGCTGCTGTTGCAGTCGGAAATGCTGGAACTCAAAGCCAGCCCGACCGCTGACCCGCGCGGCACTGTCATCGAGGCCAAGGTGGAGCCGGGTCGCGGTCCGACCGCCACGATTCTCGTGCGCACGGGCACGCTCAAAGTGGGCCAGCCGTTCATCTGCGGCAATTACTCGGGCAAAGTGAAATCGCTCATTGATGACAAAGGCAAGAACGTCAAGGAAGCCGGCCCTTCCACACCGGTCCAGGTGCTTGGGTTTGTCGGTCTGCCCAACGCCGGAGACGAGCTTCTGGTCATGGAAAGCGATCGGGACGCCAAAGCTTTGAGCGAGGAGCGCCTCGCCGAGCAGCGCGAGGAAAAACTCGCCGCGCCACGCGGACGCGCCACGCTGGAAAACCTTTTCGCCAGCCTCGCCGCCGACGCCAAAAAATCGCTGCGCATTGTATTGAAAGCGGACGTGCAAGGTTCGCTGGAGGCGTTGGTCGCCTCGCTCAACCAGATCGAGTCCAAGAAAGTGGATCTCGAGATCATCCACGCCGCCGTGGGGCCGATCTCGGAATCCGACGTGCTCCTTTCCTCCGCGTCCAACGCCGTCATCATCGGCTTCGGCGTGAAGGTGGAGAACACCGCCTCCAACGCCGCCAAGCGCGAAGGCGTCCAGATCAAGCTCTACTCGATCATCTACGAGTTGCTCGACCAGATCAAAGAAGCGATGGCGGGATTGCTGGAGCCGGAGCTGCGCGAAGCCGTCATCGGCCACGCCGAAGTCCGGCAGGTCTTCCAGCTCACCAAGGGAATCGTCGCCGGATGCTCCGTCACCGATGGGCGCATCTCGCGCACCGCCCGCGCGCGCGTCCTGCGCCGCCGCCAGCCGATTTACGATGGCGACATCGCCACGCTGCGCCGCTTCCAGGACGACGTGAAGGAGGTCCGCACCGGTCTCGAGTGCGGCATCAAGCTGGGCAATTATACCGAGTACGAACCGGGCGACATCATCGAGTGTTACACCCTCGAAAAATTCGCCCAGACGCTGTAAAGGAACCTCAAATCAGGAATCCAGGAATCCAGGAAAAGAAGACGGGCAGGAAAAGAGTGAAGACCCAAAGGGAATCCTCCATCTCGAAATCTACGTCCATCTGCGAAATCTGCGAAATCTGCGGAACCTTCTTTTGCCTTTCTCCTGGCTTCCTGGCTTCCTAATTTCATCCCATGAAGAATCGTCTTGTCCGAGTCAGAGAACTCATGAAGCGTGAACTCGGCGACCTGATTGGCCGCGAGTTGACGTTTCCCCAACTTGTCACCGTCCAGGACGTGGATATCACGCCCGATCTTAAGCACGCCCATGTTTTCGTGAGCGTGTTGGGAGGCGACGAGGACGACGTCAACGCCGTGCTTGCCAAGCTCCACGAGCACCGCAAAGACCTGCAATACAAGCTCTCGCGGCGCGTTATTCTGAAATTTACGCCGCACCTCCACTTCAAGCTCGATATCGCCGTGGAGCGCGGTTCGCGCGTGATCGACATCCTCAGCAATCTCGACATCCCCGAAGACGAGCCGTTGGGCGAGAACCCTGGGGAGGATGAGGAAAATCCGCACGGTTCCCGTTGAGTTCATGAGCACGAACTGCACCTTCGCCCAGATCACCGAGGCGCTTCGCACGCACCAACGCTTTGTGGTGATGAGCCATCTGCGGCCCGACGGCGACGCCACAGGCTGCGCAGTCGCCCTCGCCCTCTGCCTGAAGGAAATGGGCAAGGAGGTCGCCGTCTGGAACCACGACGGCGCGATGGAAAAACTCCGCTTCCTGCCCGGTTCCGAGCTGATCCAAAAACCGCCCGCCGAGCCACTCGACTTCGACGTGGCCATCGCGCTCGACACCTCCACGCAACCCCGCCTGGGGGATTGCCCCGCCGCCGTGCGCAACGCGAAGCTCTGGATCAACATCGACCACCACATCTCCAACACCGGCTACGGCAACCTGGTTTATATCGACTCCCATGCGCCCGCCGCCGGGCAGATCGTTTTTGAGTTGATCCGCGCCGCCGGACTGCCGTTGACGGCGGCCATCGCCGACAATCTCTGGGCGGCCATCGCCACCGATACCGGCTCCTTCCAATATTCCAACACCACCGCGCGCACTTTCGAGATTTGCGCGGAGTTGATCGCGGCGGGCGTCAACGTCGGCAAAATTTCCGAGCACCTTTTCCAGACCCACCCGCGCAGCCGTCTGGAATTGCTCCGGGCGCTGCTCAACACCATGCAGTTCACCTGCGATGGGCGCGTCGCCAGCTTTGCGCTGACCCGCGCGACCGCCGCCGAAGTGGGCGCGGGCCCCGAAGACACCGAGGGGCTCATCGACACCCTGCGCGGCACCGAGGGCGTCATGGTGGCCGTCTTTTTCGAGGAGATGGAATTTCCCGAAGGGCGCATCCGCGTCTCCATGCGTTCCAAAGATCCGCGTTACAACGTGTGCAAAATCTGCGCGCAGTTTGGTGGCGGCGGCCATGTCCTCGCTGCGGGAGCGCGCGTTCCAGGCGATCTTGCCGCCGTGGAAGCCAAAGTTTTAAAAGCCATTTCTGATGCAATCCAACACCCTTGACGGAGTTCTCATCGTTGACAAAGCCCCCGGAATGACCTCGCACGACGTGGTCGCCATCGTGCGCCGGGCGCTCGACACCAAAAAAGTCGGCCACTGCGGCACGCTCGACCCGCTGGCGACCGGCCTGCTCATTGTCGTGATCGGGCGCGGCACAAAAATCCAGGACCTGCTCATGAGCGAGGACAAGGAATACGTCGGCACGCTCAAACTGGGCGAGATGACCGACAGCCAGGACGCCGATGGCCAGATCACCGAAACCCGGCCCGTGCCGGAGTTGAGCCGGGAGCGGATCGAGCAGGCGTTCGCGAAGTTCGACGGCGATTTCTACCAGATGCCGCCGATGGTTTCCGCGATCAAAATGGGCGGCGTGCCGCTTTACAAAATGGCCCGCCAGGGCAAAACCGTCGAACGCGAACCGCGCTTCGTCCACATCTTCGCGCACGAGATCAAGAACATCGCGCTGCCGGAAGTGGAATTCCGCGTCGTGTGCAGCAAAGGGTTCTACGTGCGCACCTACGCGTTCGACATCGGCAACGACCTCGGCTGCGGCGCGCATTTGAAGACGCTGCGGCGCACGAAATCCGGCAAGTTCACCCTCGAACACGCCGTCACCATCGAGGATTTGAAAAACAAGCCGCGCGCGGAGATCGCCGCGAAAATTTTGAGCCTGCCGACCGTCTCGCGCATGCGCGGGGCGTAGCAAAAAACAAATCAGGAACTCATGAACTCAGGAAGAAGCGATTTGGCATGCCACTTTTTCCCTGCCTTTCCTTTGTGCCTTCGTGCCTTCGTGCCTTCGTGTGAAAATTGCAAGCTCAGCCGTTGTTTCGCGATCCCTTTTTTATTTCCGACACTTACCCCTCTTTGCTTTGCATCTCTGCATCTTTGCGTGAGGCAGCCCTTCATTTCTTTACGTTATACGGTGGCGGGTTTTGGAAAAGTCTCACACGAAGGCACGAAGGCACGAAGGCACGAAGGAAGAAATTGTTTTGGGCAACGGAATAATCTTGTCGACAAGGTTTCGCGCCTTTGCGGCTTTGCGTGAGAATCAAAAGCCATGCGCCTCCACTCCTCCATTGCCGAACTCGCCACCATCCCCGGGCCGGTCTGCCTGGCGATCGGCGTGTTTGACGGCGTTCACCTCGGCCACCAGGCGGTGATCGGGCGCGCGTTGGAAGATGCAAAGGCCGCAAGCGGAACGGCAGTGGTGGTCACGTTTGACCCCCACCCCATCCGCGTGATGCGCCCGCGGCAAGCGCCGCGCCTGCTCACTTCCCCCCGGCACAAGGCGCAACTCATCGCGCAGTTGGGGGTCTCCGAACTCCTGGTGCTTCCGTTCACCCCGGAGCTGTCCGCAATGCCGCCCGAGGAGTTCGTGCTCGCCCTGCACGCCGCGTGCCGCCCTTTGCATGAAATATGCGTGGGTCATACTTGGTCTTTTGGACGCAATCGCGCGGGGAATTTGGAACTCTTAAAAAAAATGGGCGACCGACTCGGATTCAACGAAGTCGGCCTGCCCGCGGTCGAGATCGACGGCGAGGTGGTCAGCAGCACCGCGATCCGCGCCGCGGTGGAGGCCGGCGATCTCGCACGCGCCGCACGGCTGCTCGGGCGTGATTTCGCCATCCTCGGCACCGTTGTGCATGGCGATCACCTGGGCCGCACCCTCGGGTTCCCAACCGCCAACCTCAGCGCCCACAACGAGCAATTCCCGCCCAACGGCGTGTATGCCGTGGAAGCCATCTGCGAAGGCCGCACGCTGCCGGGCGTCGTCAACATCGGCGTGCGCCCAACCATCGCCACCGCCAGCGGCGAGCGGGTATTGGAATTGCACCTGTTTGATTTTGCGGACGACATCTACGGCCAGGATGTGGAGGTGATCTTCCGGAGGTTCCTGCGCCCCGAGATGAAATTCGCCGGGCTCGACGCCCTCAAAACGCAGATCGCCCAAGATGTGGCCGCCGCGCGCCGCACGCTGGGGATTTAGCCGCAAAAATGCGCAACAAAGAGAACGGAGTATCCTCTCGTTACAAGGCTCCAGCCTTGTAACGTACCGCGTATTGGAGTCATACTGGCGGCTCATCCTTAATCTCCTCAAAACAATATGAGCAACATTTCCACCGAAGCAAGGAAAGCAATGCAGCCAGCACCGTCCCAAAAAGCGAAACCGACTGATGCAGCTATCCACGGCGCGCGAGTTTACCTCATGAATGACAATAGAATCCTGATTAAGCGGGCGATGTGCATGGCGATTGCATTTCTCCTCTGTGTGAATTCCAGCTTGTGGGCGCAAAAAGAAATCCCTGCGGAAAGTGACGCCGAGGGCGCGAAGATCGCGCAGACGGCACAGTTCAAGGAATTCATCGACAAATACATCGCGAAGGTGAACGCGAAGGACCGGAAGGCGCTGAGGGCGCTTTACGATCCGGTCTCGCAAGCCGCGATGGCAAAGGACGTGAAGGGTGCTTCGCAGATTTTGGACGCGGCGGTGGATGAAAAAATTCCGGCGAAGCATGAGGTTGTGGTGAGCATGATTGGTCCGAAGGAGCCGCTGATGTTCCAGGAGTTAGGGGCGGTATATGCGGTGAGGCCGACCGCCCTCGTGCAGATCAATTCGTCAACCGAGTCGGGCGATACCTTTTCCTCCTCAGGCGCAATGATCTTCGTGGCTCAGTCCGGAGGCAAATGGCACGAGGTTTGGGCAAACCCGCCGGATGAAAAGAAAATGGAGGCGGCGATGAAGAAGGACGTGGACGACGAGCAGCAGAAGGAGAAGAGCGTAAAGGCTAGCGGGGTGACGGATTACCATTACGAACCGAACCCGCCGGACAGCTTCACAAAGCTATACAACTGGGTGGTTCGGATGACTGCGGCGGACAGCAAAAAGGATAGATATGAAATCGTGCAGATCGACCAACCGGATGGAGGCGCTGCGGAGACGAAAGTCATTGTAGGGCAGTCAAGGTCGGCAGGCCGCACCTGGATGGATGTCCTGCGCCCCAACGATAATGGTTTCCTCGGATTCAAGCTGGGGATCGGGGATAAACCGGACATAGCGCTTACGAATGGCGTGTTTCGGGAGCCGTTTCAATTCAACGGGCTAGGCATCGGGACGTTCTGGACGGATTCGATATTCCTTCAGGGAACCGTACTGGGCGAGGTTGTGCCGACGGACAAAGGGGCGACTCTGGTGGATGGGACGCTCCGATTGATTCGATTTAACACGACGGATGAGAAGGGTAGAAAATTTGTAACGGACGTGGTGCTGCGGGTGGAAAAGAAAGAGCAGATAAGCGGGGAAAGGGTGGCATCGAACGGGAACAAAGTGGCGGCGGGCGTGGCCGCATCGGCCTGTTCATGGGCTCCGAGTGAATGCAGCAATCCGTTGATGCTCCCTTCCGGGTATCACGCTTGCGCGAACGGGCCGGGGAAATACCGCGTCATGCGGGACGGCGACGAGTCATTCGGCAGCATCTTCATCTCCTTTCAGGCGAAGGGAACGATGGACCCCGAAACCGTTTCGGGTTCGCGAGATGCACCGATGAAAATCAAGGGTCGGCAGTTTTACTGGCGTGTTTACAGCACCGAGGCGGACGGGAAGCCGATCATCCGCAAGGAGGTGCTCATGCCGAATTTTCTGCCGCGCCACAAAGATGGGGATCTGGCAGACTACATTTGGGTGCGTGTCGACGCCCCCGCGCAGCAGGGCATCAACACGCTGGCACCGGTGGCGCACGGGATTATCCGAGACAGCCTGTAAGCAAACGAGGGGTTGGTGGCAAATATTGCTTCTTTACATGGTAAATGAGCCGAAAACGCCGTTTTCCTTGCCCCCAAGCGCCGCTTGATTTTTAATAACCCCCGTGTTCAACATCCTCCTCCTCGGCAGCGGCAGCGCGGGCAATTGCGCCGTGATCGAGTCGAGCGGCTGCCGCCTGCTGGTGGACGGCGGGTTGAGCGCAAAGCAGATCACCACGCGGCTCGCGTCCGTGGGAATCGACCCGCTCATGCTCGACGGCATCCTCCTCACCCACGAGCACGCCGACCACGTAAGCGGCCTGCGCGTGCTGTGCAAAAAAACGCCCATCCCGGTCTATTGCACCCGGCTCACCGCCGAGATGCTGCGCGAGGAGGAACTGGCCGCGCACCCCGACGTGCGGCAATTCCAGGCCGGGGCGGGATTCGCCATCAAAGACATCGAGGTGCAAAGCTTTTCGGTCCCCCATGACGCGGTCGATCCCGTCGGCTTCACCTTTCATCACGGAGGCGAGTCCCTCGGTTTTTTGACCGACCTGGGCAAATGCACCAACCTCGCCCGCGAGCGGGTGCGCGGGGCAAGCACGCTGGTGATCGAAACCAACCACGACGAAAAAACGCTCCAAGCCGACACCCGCCGCCCCTGGTCGTTGAAGCAGCGGATCATGTCCATCCACGGACACCTCTCCAATGCCGCAGCCGCCACCGAGCTTGTCGGGCTGCTGGAGCACGGCTTGAACCGGGCAATCCTGTGCCATTTGAGCCGCGACTGCAATTCGCCGGAGTTGGCCCTGGGCGAAGTGCGCGCTCGCCTCGCCGAGGCCGGGGCACAGGAAACCGTGGAAGTCTATTGCGCCGCGCAAAAAGAGGTCAGCCCGCGCTTTGCGATCCGCTCCAGCTAGCGTCGACTGAACATCAAGCCTCGGACGTTTTCTCGATCGGCTGCCCGCTTTCCTCCGGCAACGCCTCCATCTCAGCGGGCTGCGCGCCTGTTGGGTCCTGCTGGGCCAGATAGACCTCTTGGTTCATGATGCGATCGATCTCCTGCAACCGGTGGAGGGCGTTGGCTGCCTGCCTGGTTTCCGGCATGTCCTCGGCGATTTTAATCAGAATCGCCCGCGCGCGAACCCCGTCTTTCTGGAAATTCCAGCACACGTCCACCAGTCGCTGGGAAAGAAAAGCGCTCTCCTCCGGCGAACGGTCTTCGTAAGAGAGCGCCTCCACCAAAAAATCCTCCGCAGGCTCAAACTCGTGGAGTTTTTCGCAATAGAGACGAACCAGTTCGCTGGCGGCATGGAGATCCCGGGGGTCGCCCTCAAAAACTGCGCGGTATGCGTCAATTGCGCCCTGAAAATCGCCCGCTGCGAGTTTGGCCAGCGCGTCATGGTGCGGGCTGCGCTCGATCTGCTCGTTGGGGGTGAACATCACATTGCCCGCGAACTCCCCGAGCAACGGCAGGAGCGAAACACAAGAGACCAAGGCAGTTACGGCGGCCAACCCGAGGATGCAGATGTAATAAGTCACCAATTTCGACATCTCGACCTCTTCGTTTGCTGCCAGCACCTTGACGTGCCGGATTAAAAGAAACATGACGGCGAGCATGATTGCCACGGCAAGCACACGGGGGATGAGGCGCATCTTTGGATTTTAGCCAGGGGCGCGAAAAATTCCAGTTTAAACTTCGCCTTGCACGCCGGCGCGGTTTCCATTATTTTTCGAGGATTCGGGCATGGCAACAAGGTTGCGCGCCCGTCGCAAAACGCGGGTATAGCTTAGTGGTAAAGCTCCATCCTTCCAAGTTGGCTATGCGGGTTCGATTCCCGCTACCCGCTCCAGCTCTCAAAATCAGCAACTTACGCAAGAACGGTCCTCAAAGACGCCAAAGTGCGGACAAAAGTGAGGACAATGCCTCCAATTTCCGGCACTTTCCTCCATTGTCCAATTTAGAGTCGAGAGCCGTAGATTCCTCTCCTGATTCAGTTGTGGATCAAGACCGCCTGTGTCATTCATGGTCGATCCCTCATCCATGAAACTCGCCCTCAACATCCTCTGGTTCATCTTTGGCGGCGGCATCTTTGCTGCCGCTCTGTGGATTATCGCTGGCGGGGTGCTCGCCCTGACGGTGGTCGGACTGCCCTTTGCCGTGGCAGCCTTCCGCATCGCCGGGTTCGCTGCCTTTCCATTTGGTCGGCGGTTGGTGGACGCCGAGTTGATGGGTGAACGGGTAATTCCTGGAACCGGGTTGGTCAACTTTCTCTGGATCATCCTGGCCGGGATCTGGCTTGCCATCGCCCATGTCATTGCGGGCATAGCCTGCCTGGGCTCCATCGTCGGTATTCCCTTTGGCTTGGCTCACTTCAAGCTGGCTGGGATTTGCTTCGCGCCGCTGGGCAAGCGGACTGTTCCCTCCGAGGTCGCAGAGGCCCTTGAGCGGGCGCGGGCTGATCGGATCGTGAGAGGGTGAGATAGGTAGGACTATGTGCCTAATGCCCCCCTCAATGGGGACAGAGGCACCAAAAAATTAGACCACTTCGTGTGGAGCATTGGCCTCTGGCCTGCTGTGCCGCCGTCGATTGGGACTGTCGGGCTTGTGCCAATGTCTTCCGCGAGGACGACATACACCGCAGCAGCACGATTTGGAACCCAGCCGAAGCAGGACCATCCATGTTAAGGTGAAAAAAAATCCCCAGTATCCAATCCCTACGGAGCCACGGATAATCCATCCGACGGGCCAGACGAAACCAGTGTAGTAGAAAGCAGGTGCAGCAAGAGTCGCTGGAATCAGCAGATCGAGCACGATGATGATGCCCCACCGCAGAACCTGGGATTCCCAACCGTCATCGTGGCGTAGATCGAAGAAACCTCTGGATGTCTTGTTGAAGCGCACAAGAAAGACGCCCCAGACGAGGACCATGATGCTGATGTGCCAGCCGAGGTAGCTTTCTATGGCGGTCAAGGTGGACATGGGAAGGGAGGATTGGAGCACGGCCGTGGGTGCCTGGTCAACAAGGTGTTTGGAGGACGTCGATTCAAGCGGGCGTGATTCAAAGTGGGTGAGTAAAGATTTCAATTCCAGAGATGGTGAGACCTATCAGATGGTTTGAGAAACATTGAATCACGCCGAAATAGCGTGAAATAGCCTTTAGATCAAAGACTTACGCAAGTTTGAATCACTCGAGACCGTTTTGGGAACTTTTGGGGGCAAATCCCCCGAATGG
>CAIYQA010000281.1 GCA_903928175.1 uncultured Spartobacteria bacterium
CACGCATCGCTGGAACTGTTGACCGTGCAGGCATTCGAGGATTTGGGAGAAGAGGATTTTGCCCTGATTCATCCCGCATTGGAGCGGGGACGGCGGCGAAATCACAGAGCGAGTTCAAATCGTTCAAACCCTTCCACGTTCGCTTCTGGTTCTTCATCAGGACTTTATGACGGACTCCACATCAGTTAACTGGACACCAGTGATTCAGAATATTAGCATGCTGCTCCGGGTGAAGACATTTCTTGTGTGCCGATCAACAGATCGGGTCGTCTTCGGGCATCACTTTGCCGCGATTGCGGGTCCGGGGCCATTGGTGGGACCGGTTCTGGCGGCGCAGTTCGGCTTTTTGCCGGGGCTCTTGTGGATGCTCGTCGGGGCGAACTGCGAACGGGCCAGTTGTTGAACAACCAGGTGGACGCCTTCGTGACCGGGGGATTCATGCTCCTGGTGCTGCTGCTGGTCGGGTCGTGCGGCCGGGTTTGGTGGCAGTTGTTGGCGCGCAAAACCGCGCCGGAATTCTGCGAAGAGCCTTATACGAGCCTTTCCCCGGGAGCGGAGACCGTCCGCGCCGGGGAGCTTGCGTCTTAAATAATGGAGAGGGCGCGCGTTCCCCCAAAAAACTCCGAATTTACGAACTTTGCTATAGACCCGACCAAAAGTCTGGTTCAAAACTATCCTTTCCAAACCACCCAATCCCATGCCCTCCAGCATTCATCTCTCCATTGTAGATTACTCCATCCTCTTTTTGTATGTCGCTTTCGTCATTGGCATTGGTTTTGCCTTAAAGCGCTACATGAAGACCTCGGCGGACTTCTTCATGTCGGGCCGCAGCATCCCCGCCTGGGTCACCGGCCTCGCGTTCCTCTCCGCCAATCTCGGCGCGCTGGAACTCGTCGGCATGGCGGCCAGCGGCGCGAAATACGGCATCGCCACGGCGCACTTCTATTGGGTGGGCGCGATTCCGGCGATGATCTTCCTGGCGGTCTTCATGATGCCGTTTTATTACGGCTCCAAAGCGCGCTCGGTGCCGGAATATTTGAAGCTGCGTTTTGACGAACGCATCCGCTGCTTCAACTCCCTTTCCTTTGCCGTCATGACGGTGTTCGCCTCCGGCATTTCCATGAATGCCCTGGCCAAGCTGCTGCACCAGTTGCTCGGCTGGAACTACGACGCGAGCCTTTGGATCTGCTCGATCATCGTGCTCGCCTACGTGCTCAAGGGCGGGCTCACCTCCGCGATCTACACGGAAGTGCTTCAGTTTTTCATGATCGTGCTCGGGTTCGCCCCGGTGGTTTACCTTGGGCTCAAGGATGTCGGCGGCTGGAAAAGCCTGACACAGACGCTCTCCGAGGTGGCGACCCACCCGGCCAAACTCGAACTCACGACGAAAACTTTCGCGCCGGACGCCTGGACGAGCGCCTGGACACCATTATTGGGCGGGGCATCGCACAACCCGATGGGGGTCGATATTTTCGCGATGGTCTTCGGCCTCGGCTTCGTGCTTTCGTTCGGGTACTGGTGCACCAACTTCCTGGTCGTCCAACGCGCCATGGCCGCGAAGAACATGACGGCGGCGCGCCGCACTCCGCTCATCGCCGCTGTGCCGAAGATGTTTTTCCCGATCCTCGTCATCCTGCCCGGCATGATCGCCGCCGGGCTCGCCTACAAGGGCCAGGACGGCTACCGCCTGCCGCCGAGCCGCGTGACGAGCGCCGCTTACGAAGAAGCGATCCCGGCGGTGCAGCGAGCCGCGGCCCAGCAGCTGGATGATGCGACTGCCACTCAAAACGTGAGCAAGGCACTGAGGATGAAAGTCAGCCCCGAAAAAATCGGCGCGATTGTCAAAGACGTCCGCAGCAAAACGATTTCGGAAGAAGATCTGAAGACGAAGCTCCAGGCCGCTGTGTCGGAGACCGATTACGACGGGGTGATTCTCTCGCTGGTGCAGAAATATTGTCCCTCGGGATTGCTGGGCCTCGCGCTCACGGCACTGCTTGCCTCGTTCATGTCGGGCATGGCGGGGAACGTGACGGCATTCAACACCGTCTGGACCTACGACCTCTACCAGGCCTACCTTGCGCCGAACAAGAGCGACGCCCATTACATGGGCATGGGCCGGATCATCACCGTCATCGGCATTCTCTTGAGCATTGCCTGTGCTTACTTTGCCAGTCATTACAACAACGCGATGGACATCATCCAGCTCGTGTTTGGCTTTGTGAATGCGCCGCTCTTCGCGACCTTCGTGCTGGGCATGTTCTGGAAACGGACCACCGCGCACGGAGCGTTCTTCGGGCTGCTCGGCGGCACGGCTTCCTCGGCGCTCTTCCACGCGACCACCCTCGCGGCTGGCAATGCGCCCGGCATCAAGGGCGGGTATCTCGCGGTGTTGTGGGTGCTCCCCAGCGAAATGGCACAGAACTTCTGGCTCGCGAGCTTCGCCTTCGCCGTCTGCTTCACGCTTACGCTGTGCATCACCCTGGTGACCAAGCGCACCAAGAGCGACAGCGAACTGCAAGGGCTGGTTTATTCGCTGACCCCCAAACTCAAGGATGAGGAGAGCGCCTGGTTTACGCGGCCCGCCTTCCTGGGCATCCTGTTGCTCATCTGCTGCGTCGTTTTAAACTTCCTCTTCTGGTAGTCCTGCAACAACCCAAGAAAAATCCAAGTTATGAATCTCGATATTCGACTCCCCATCGGCGCCATGTTTTCCTTGATTGGCGCGATACTGGCCATCAGCGGATTTCTCACCAATTCCAACACCGAGATGTACCGGCCTTCGCTGGGCATCAACGTGAATCTCTGGTGGGGGCTGGTGCTCTTCCTGTTTGGTGCGGTGATGCTCGCGTTTGCCCTTCGCGCAAAGCGGATTGCAGCAAAAGATCTGGCCAACACCCCAAAGCCGAGTCACACAAGCGTGCGCTGATTGCTGATTGCTGAGGGCTGGATGGCTGAGGGCTGGATGGCTGAGGGCTCTGATTTATAACCCGAAGGGTTTTACAGACTATAGCCGGTGGTTGAGGCGCGAGCACGCGCCGACACCACCGGAACCTGGTCCCTCCTGCGCCCACCCCAAAGGGGTGGCAGAGAGCGAGGTTTCTGCCACCCCTTTGGGGTGTGCCGAGGGGGGTGCCCAAACCGGGGGTGTCGCTTCGCTCAACCCCCGGCTATTTTCTCACGAACCCTTCGGGTTCTCCAATCTTCCAAAGCATCTTCAAAGCATCTTCCAAAACAAATTTCCGAACCTGAATTCCCGAATCCCCAGGCGTTCCTTACTCTTGCGGCATGGTGTAATTCACCGGGCGTCGGCCATTCGGCAGATTGTCGCGTGGAGGGGGAGTAATCAGGAAGCCAGGAAACCAGGAAAAAAACAGAGGAAATTGTATGACAAAAGCAATGTGGCTAAGAAAATCGTCCGCCGAAAAACAGAGGAAGATTGTTCGTGGCACTTGCTTTTAATCTCCTTCGGGTTCAATTCCCCGCCGCTTGCGGCGTAAGGTTGAGCGGCGCGGCACTGAAATACCCCGTCCGCTTGCGGCGGGGATGGGTTTATTAATTCGTTTCCTGGTTTCCTGATTCCAAAAATCCTTTGCGCGGAGAGCCCTGGGGTTGCGAAAGAAGCGGGCCGCTACTTCAATAGTCCGAGTTTCTTTACGTCAATTTTACGGAGCCATTCCCTCAATTCTTTGGGGTCTTGGTTGGTCACCTCGATTTGAATGAAATAACGTTGGGCAACCACCACGGAAAGCGAACTGCTGTTTGCCGCCTTGCTGTAATGCTCGTAACCGGGCATCCCGTCGATCACCGCCGTTTTGTCATACCCCTCCGGAGTTTCGATGCGGGATTTCCAAAGGACCGTGGCGGCATCGAAATAGCCTTTGTGTCCCCCCGCGTCGATTAGAGTCACGGTGACGACGGGGGCATTCTCTTCCTCCCCTTTTTGGTAGGTCTGGGATGCCGTGCTGAGGTTGAACACCTCGATCTGATCGGTCGATCCGGTCGGTTTTTCGGCGGTCCAGCCGGGAGGCGTCGCAGGCAGAAACGGTATCAGTTTTTCGTAGGGAACGACCGGGGGCGCAGTGGGGAGGGGCTGCGCTGGAGCTTGGGGGGTCGGGCTCGGGACAACCGGAGTAGGCGTTGCAACAGCGGCGGGCGTTGCGACAGCCTCCGACGGGTTGTGCTGGGTGATCCGCGGCGTCGCAAAGGCCGCGACCCCGGGCAGTAACAGGACAATCCAAAGAAAGCGCATGTTCATGATGGAAATCTATCTGGCGGGTCAGGGGAAAAGTCAAACTTTCTGGAGGCTGCGCGGTGTCCAAATGCCGCGATTACTTGGATTCAGGCGGCAGGTTATAGACCATTAAACCCGGATGGAGATAAGCGACCAGGCCGCGCGGACGTTCCCAGAGCGGTTTGCGGCCTTCCCGTAGCGCCCGGTACAGCGCGCCGGTCTTCTGCCAGGCTGCTTCGCCGCCGCGTTGCGGGCGGAGGCTTTTCAGGTCGTAGCCCCCGAAATCCGCCTGGCACAGCGCCACCAACGTGACGCCCCCGGCGCGCAGGGCGGCAAGATCGGGAAATGCATCCAGCGGTTCATGGATCACATGGGCCGAGAGGGCAGGAGGGTGAGAGCCCCAGCGTTTCTCCTCCGGCGTGGGCAGGAGCGTCTGCCGGTCCTGGGCAAGGGTTGCGGTGGGGTGATGCGCGTTGAGCCAGGCGGCGAGTTCGGCCCGGTCGTCGGTTTGAAATGCGCGGTAATAACTCAGCAAATCGTGTTTGGGCATTCCTGCGATCTGTAATGCCATCGCCATTGCAAACAGCGCCGGAACCACCTTGCGCCAGGCTGGGCGCAAGCGGAGTTGCCCGGCTCCGAGGGCCGCCACGCACACAAACAACGCGGTGGCGGGCAGGAAATAGCGGTCGTGCGTTTTCGGGGAGAACGAGAGAAGCGCCAGGAACACAAAAGGAAAGAGCAGAAGCACCCCGCCCAACGCGGTGCGGTGGGCATTTTGCCTCCAGAAGTTCCCCAGGGCAAAGGCAAGAAAGGGCCAAAGCACGAATGGAACATTGTCGCGGAAGGCCGTCAGATACACCGTGTGCGGCACGGCGCGGGTCGTGCCGTGCTGGCCTTGCAAAACCAGGCCAAGCTCCCGGTGGAAGCTGGATTCGAAGGTGGCCAGTTGCCACAGCATCGGGAGATTCACGAGTCCGAAGACAACGACGAACGCGCCCAAAAACAGGCCGAGGCTCGCGCCACGCCGACCGGGCTGGGCGTAATGCGGGATCAGGAAAAGCGAGAGCAGAGGGGCAAAAGCGCCGACGTATTTCCCGGAGACCGCCAGCGCCGCGCCCACGCCCACCAGGGCGGCGGTCGTCCAGTGCGGGCGTTTTGTGTAGAGCGCCAACCCGAGCAGCCAGGCGCTCAGGCCAAAGAGCAGCGCCGTGTCTTCCTTGAAATAATGGGCAAGCTCGAAAAGCTGATGGTGGGTGAGCAGGAGCAGCCCGGTGGCCATCCCCGTAAAGCGCCCGCCGAGGATCCACAGGGCGGCCGCGAGCAGGGCGACTGCAGCGGCGGCAAACCCGGCGGAAACCGCGCGGCCCGTCTCGACGATGCGCTGCGGGTTGCCCTCATCGGCAGCACGCACCGCCAGCCGGCCCGTGGTGAGCATCAGCATCGGGTGGTGGAAATTCCAATGCCCCGTCTGGATTTGGGTCACTTTGACCGGTTCATCGGGATGATAGTAGAAGGGAAACCGGTTGGAGCGGGTGAACAGGCCGAGCCCGGCGACGAACAGGAGCGCCGCGAAAAGCCAGATTTGCAGGGTGGGTCGCACGGGGAGGAGGCGCGGTTACGCAAAGGTGCCGCCGTTGTGCGCCCAACGCGCGGCGGAGTGGTCGCTGAAGACAATGAAGATGCGGTTGGCGGGGATGCGGCAATGTTCGCCGACAAGGGTTGTGAGCGTGGCGGCGAGGTTGTTCAGGCTCTTGGGCAGGCCGATGCTGCTGAGATCGAGAAACGCGGCGGGCGCGTCCGATCCCGCAAAGCGCAGCGTCCGGACGCAATGCACGGAAACCATGACGTAATTCTCGGGCTTGCCCAACCCGACGGCGAGCGTTTTGGAGGCGGCGGCGGCCAGGGCCGATTCGGATTCCGCCGAAAGCGGGGCGTTGGTGGTGATGGAAAGGTAGGGCATGGGCCAAGGATAAGGGATGAGTAGAGTTTTGCGAAGGAGGAAACACCTGCCGTTCAAGGAATCGCTGAATCCCGCAACATGAGGCCGGAGAGCGCAGGGGTGCCGTAAACAAGTACAAATGCAGAACTCGCCCTTCCACAAATACGCCCCTGAGCCGGAGCTGTCTCCGCTGGAACGCATCGACAGGGCGATCGCCTCGGTGCCGCCCGGCCACCCGTTGCAGCGCGAGTTGGTTGAATTGCGTGCCTCGCTTTCTGAGACGGAGGGAACCATGGCGGAGGCCCGACAGACGATTGAAAAGCTTGAGCAGATCGTGCAAAAACTCAGCGCCCCGGCGAACCGGATCGGCACGTTTCTCAACGCGCCCAATGCCGAGACGGCGCAGATTGTCGTGGGCGGGGCGGATTACTATTGCAACGCCGATCCGCGTCTCGCCTTGGGCAGTTTGAAGCGCGGCACGCGGGTGCTGGTGAACGAGGCGTTTGCGATTGTGGGCGATCTCGGCTACGACACGACCGGCCCCGTGGCAAAGGTGACGGAATTGCTCGGAGAGGAGCGTCTGCGCGTGGGGACGGAGCACGGGGTGCAATCGGTGGTGCTCCAGCGCGGGGCCGATCTCCTGGCGGCGACGGTCAAAAGTGGAGACGAGGTGCGGGTGGACTCCAATTTCCGCGTGGCGGTGGAGGTGCTTTCGCGCTCCAAGGCGGATGATTACTACCTCGACGCCGTGCCGGAATTGCCGTGGGAAAAAGTGGGCGGGCAGGAGGAGGCGCTCGCGGCCATCAAGGACGCGGTGGAGTTGCCGCTCTTGCACCGGGAATTGTTTGCACGGTTCAAGCACCAGACACCCAAGGGATTCCTGCTCTACGGCCCTCCGGGGTGCGGCAAGACGCTCATTGGCAAGGCGACGGCCTACAACCTCACCGCCATGCTCTCGGAGCAGAGCGGCGCGCCGGTGCGCGAGTGCTTCATGCACATCAAAGGCCCCGAGATTTTGAACATGTGGGTCGGCGAGAGCGAACGGATTGTGCGCGAAATCTTCGCCACCGCCCGCGAAAAGCGCCGCGACGGATTCCTCCCCTTCCTGTTCATCGACGAAGCCGAGAGCGTGCTCGGGACGCGCCGCGCTTCGCGCTACTCGAATATTCTTTCCACGCTCGTGCCGATGTTTTGCGCGGAGATGGACGGCATCGAATCGCTCAACGACGTGGTGATCATCCTCGCCAGCAATCGCGCGGATTTGATCGACCCCGCGATCCTGCGTCCGGGCCGCATCGACCGGAAAATCAAGGTGAACCGGCCCGACCGCGAGGGGGCGCGCGAGATTTATAAAATCTATCTCACGCCCGATCTGCCGTACGATCCGAAGCTGGTGGCGCAAGCGGGGGGCGCGAAAGGCACCGTGGATCAGCTGGTGGAACGCCTGCTGGATTGGCAGTTTGCGCGCCGCAATGAGAACCGTTTTATTGAGGTGACGCTGCGCAGCGGGCGCAAGGAGGTGCTCTACCGGGGCGACCTGGTGAGCGGTGCGATCATTGCCTCGATCGTGGAACGGGCAAAGGCCGTGGCCATCAAGCGGGCGATTGCGACCGACGGCGAGGAGGGGATCCGCGAATCGGATTTGCGCTGCTCGCTGGACGCGGAATACATCGAGAACGATATTTTTCCGCCCACGGATATCACGGAGGATTGGCTCAAGCTGATCGACTACGATCCGGAGAATGTCGTGCGGATCACGCCGGTGCGGCCAGGCATGGCCAAAGCCGCCCCGCACACGCACGTGGTTTGAGTCTGCCAATTGAATCTCGCGCAAAGGACGCCAAGAACGCAAAGACAGAATATTGTGAGAAAAGAGCGCAAAAGGCAGTGTGATATTGAAGCGAAAGACCCAAAAAATCCTCGCCCTTCTTCCTTTGCGTTCTTTGCGCTCTTTGCGCGAGATATTCTGTTGCATGCAGGGTGAAATATTGTGAACCAGATTTTTCCAAGCGGTATGAACAGGGTGTTTGGAATCGAGACGGAATACGGGATCGCCGTGGACGGTCAGGAGATCGTGGACGTGGTGGCGGAGTCGATCGAAATTGTTCGCAGCTATACCGAGCACGGGGCGTCGATGAAATGGGATTACGAATTGGAAGACCCGCACAAGGACGCGCGCGGTTTTCACGCCCGCGAGCTGCTCCAGGACACGGACGAGGCGGCGTATTACGAGATCGACAACAGCCGCCCGATGAGTTTCGAGGAGATCAAGGGCGATCTGGTGTTGAGCAACGGCGCGCGCTTTTACAACGACCATGCCCACCCGGAATACAGCACGCCGGAATGCACCACCTTGCGCCAGGTCGTTGCACAGGACAAGGCGGGCGAACGCGTGCTGTGGGAATGCGCCCGGCGCCGCAACGAGCGCATCGCCGGGATGCAGGCAGGGCGCACGGTGCGGCTGTACAAAAACAACACCGATTTCGTGGGGCACTCCTACGGCTGCCATGACAATTACCTGATGTCGCGGGAGACGCCCTGGGACCGGATTGTCACCGGGACAGTCCCTTTCCTGGTGACGCGCCAGATTTTCGCGGGCGCGGGAAAGATGGGGATCGAGGGCGAAAACAGCCAGACGCAACCGGGGATCTTCCAGATTTCGCAGCGGTCGGATTTTTTCAGCGTGTTGGTATCCATCGACACCATGAACCGGCGGCCCATTGTGAACACGCGCGACGAGCCGCACGCCGATGTTTCCAAATACCGCCGCTTCCATGTCATCATCGGCGACGCCAACATGAACGAGGTCGCGACGGCGCTCAAGATGGGGACGACTTCGCTCGTGTTGGAACTCATTGAGAAGGGGCACGCGCCCGCGCTGGAGCTGGCCAATGCGGTGGGGGCGGCCAAGTCGATCAGCCGCGATGCGGATTACGATTGGATCGTCGAACTCGCCAATGGACGCAAGATTTCCGCCATCGATATCCAGCGCCTCTACCTCGATGCCGCCCGCAAACATTGCGACCAGCGCGGCGAGGAAACGCGGTGGGTTCTGGAGGAATGGGAGTCCGTTCTCAACGACCTGCAAACCGATCCGCTCGGCTGCACGGACCGGGTGGATTGGGCGGCGAAGAAATTTTTGCTGACGACTTTTCGCGAAGCCGAGAAGCTCGACTGGTCCGACCCGTGGCTGCAATCCATCGACATGGAATACCACAACATCGACCCGGTGGCCGGGCTCTACCACGAGATGATGCGCACGTGCGCGGTGCGGCGTTTCCTGGAGGAGGATGAGATCCGAGACGCGATTTTTCAGCCGCCGGATACCACGCGGGCGTTTTTCCGGGGGCGTGCCGTGGCGAAGTTCAACGCCTTGATTTCCTCCATACAGTGGGACGAAGTAGTATTCAGAACCCCGTTTGGGCCGCGCTCAGTGCCGTTGGTGGAGGCGTTTGGGGACGAGGCAATCGGGGCGCTTAGTGAACGGATGGATCGGGCGGAGTCGGTGAGCGATCTGTTTTAGTGCCTTGCGGCACCCCTTCTCCCAGCAG
>CAIYQA010000282.1 GCA_903928175.1 uncultured Spartobacteria bacterium
GCGAACTCCTCGATTTCTCTGCGAACCTGAATCCGCTCGGGCCGCCCGAATGGTTGCGCCCGGTGATTGCGGCGAATGTCAGCGCGCTTGTGCATTACCCGGACCCGGATTGTGCGGAGCTTGTGGAAGCTGCTGCGCGGCGTTATGGCGTGGCTGTCGCCGAAGTGATTGCCGGGAACGGCTCCGCCGAGATTCTTGCGCTCCTGCCGCGTGTTTTGAACAAGCCGCGTGCGGTCATCCCTGTGCCTGCCTATGTGGATTACGCCCGCTCGGCGGCGCTGGGCGGGATGTCCGTGGAATCGCTGCCCATGTCTGAAGCGACTGGATTTTCCCTCGATTTTCCCGCGCTCGAAAAACGGCTTCGTGGCGAGGAGGCTGTCTTCATCGGGCGTCCCAACAATCCGACGGGGCTGGTTTGCGAAGCCGCGGCGTTGCGGGAACTCGCCGCACGTCATCCCGAAACCCTTTTTGTTGTGGATGAAGCCTTCGGCGATTTCGTCGAGGGCTTTGAGAGTCTCACGCGCGAACGTCCGGCGAATGTCGTCGTGCTGCTTTCGTTGACGAAAGCTTTTGCGATTCCGGGGCTGCGCCTCGGATGTGCGGTGGCGGACGTCGCGCTCGCCGCCCGAATCCGCGAACTGCTGCCGCCATGGTCCGTGAACACACTCGCACAAGCAGTCGGCGTGGCGGCTTTGCAGGATAGTGACTATCTCGACCGCACGCGCCTTCTTGTGCGGGAGGAACGGGAGGCGCTTGCGGCGCAACTCGGCGCATTGCCAGGGTTGCATGTTTATCCAGGCGAAGCGAATTTCCTGCTGGTGCGCACCGAAACGGATGCGCCCGAGCTGGCTGCCCGCTTGCTGCGCGAGGGGATTGCAATTCGTCTCTGCACGAATTTCGAGGGACTCGATGCCCGATTTTTCCGCGTGGCAGTTCGGACAGCGGGCGAGAACGCGCGGCTTTGCAACGCGCTTCGGTGTGCGTTGGGCGGCTCAAAAGCGAAAATGCCGAAGCGCCGCGCCGCGACCATCATGTTCCAGGGAACAAGCTCCAATGCGGGCAAGAGCGTGCTCACTGCCGCACTCTGTCGCATTCTGAAACAGGACGGGCTGAGCGTCGCTCCTTTCAAGTCGCAGAACATGTCGCTCAACTCGTTCGTCACGCGGGACGGGCTGGAAATGGGACGCGCCCAAGTGGTGCAGGCGCAGGCCTGCGGCATCGAGCCCGAGGCGCGGATGAACCCGATTCTGCTCAAGCCCAATTCGGACACCGGCTCTCAAGTGATCCTGCTCGGAAAGCCTGTTGGGAACATGGATGTGCGCGAATACATCCGGTTCAAACCCCGGGCGTTTGAAGTGGCAAAGCAGGCGTTTGACTCGCTCGCTGCCGGTCATGACGTGGTGGTCATGGAAGGGGCGGGCAGTCCTGCGGAGGTTAATTTGAAGCGCCACGACATCGTTAACATGCCGATGGCGCGGCATGCCCAAGCGCCTGTTCTGCTCGTGGGGGATATTGATCGCGGCGGAGTCTATGCCTCCTTTGTGGGAACGCTGGAAGTGCTCAACGAATGGGAGCGCGCGCTGGTCGCTGGCTTTGTGGTGAACCGGTTTCGCGGAGATGCGGCGTTGTTGCGGGACGCGCACGATTACATCCAGCGACACACCGGGTTGCCTGTGCTTGGCGTCGTTCCCTATCTGCGAGACTTGGGATTGCCTGAAGAGGATTCCGTAACCTTCAAGGCTGCGAAATCCCAAGGCGCGCATTCCCAACCGGAGAAGGTGGATATTGCGCTTATTGATTTGCCGCACCTTTCGAATTTTACTGATTTCGATGCATTAAGGATCGAGCCGGATGTCACCCTGCGCATTGTGCGTTCGCGGGAGGAATTGGGCCGCCCCGACGCGCTGCTATTACCGGGGAGCAAACATGTGGTGGCTGACCTCGCGCACTTGCGCCAGAGCGGCCTTGCGGCTGCCGTGCTGGAACTCGCCCGCGAGGGGCGCACGGAAATTGTCGGCATCTGTGGCGGTTATCAAATGCTCGGGCGGCGGATTGAAGACCCGCATCATATCGAGTCTCACGGCGAGCCGGTGGAAGCCTTGGGGTTGCTCGCGCTTTCCACCGTGATGGCTCCTGAAAAAACATTAATGCGGGTGACGAGCCGCCATGCGGAATCGAATCTCGCGCTTCAAGGTTATGAAATCCACCATGGCCAGAGCGCATACGCCGAGTCGCTGACGCCGCTCATTCTGCGCGAAGATGGCGAGGTGATCGGGGTTGGCTGCGACCTTGTTTGGGGGAGCTATCTCCACGGGATTTTCGATGCCGACCTGTTCCGGCGCTGGTTTATTGACCGGCTGCGCACGCGACGCGGGCTTGCCCCGGTGGGGCGTGTCCTTGCGGTGTATGATTTGCAAAATGCTTTCGACCGCCTCGCTGCCGTGGTGCGCGAACAGATCGACCTGAAACAAGTTTACCGGTTGCTGAAATTGTAATGAGAGTGGAATACCAAGTCCTGGCTGCGTTTGGCGCTGATCTGCTTTTGGGAGATCCGCGCTGGCTGCCGCATCCGGTGAAGTGCATCGGGCGGTTTGCAGCGGCGCTCGAAGCGCCTTTGCGCCGGATGATTCCGAGGGCTCGCGCGGCGGGAATTGTTGCGGTGTTCGCCGTGCTTGCCGCAACGGGATTGGCCGGACTTGCGCTGGTTGCGGGAGCAACGCGCCTGCATCCCATCGCGGGGGATGTTGTTTCCATCGTGCTGCTCTATACCTGCTTTGCGGGGCGCGATCTGGCGCGGCACAGCGCCCGTGTTTATCGCGCGCTGGTCGGCAATGATCTCCCTGAGGCACGGCGCCAGGTGGCCATGTTGGTGGGGCGCGATACGGAGCGCCTCGCCGAGCCTGAAGTAGTGCGCGGAGCCGTGGAGAGCGTTGCGGAGAACATGGTGGATGGCGTTACCGCTCCCATTCTCTTTGCCATCCTCGGCGGGCCGGTGGGGGCGCTGCTGTATAAGGCGGTGAACACGCTGGATTCCACTTTTGGCTATAAGAATGAACGCTATTTGCAATTCGGCTGGGCGTCTGCACGGCTCGATGATGCGGTGAATTATCTCCCGGCCCGACTGACCGCGCCATTGGTTGCGCTTGCGGCCGCACTACTGGGTTTGCGCCCGCTGGGTGCCTGGCGCATGTTTCAGCGCGACGGGCGAAAACATCCGAGTCCAAACTCCGGGCTCACCGAAGCCGCTGTTGCGGGTGCGCTGGGAGTGCAGCTGGGCGGACTGAACTACTATTTTGGCGAGCCTTCAGAACGGCCCCGCATGGGCGATCCGGATCAGCCTTTGCAGCGCGATCACATCCTCGAAGCCAACCGACTTATGCTGCTTACCTCCGCGCTTGCCTTGCTGATCTTTGCAGGAATCCGAATCGCGATTTCACCACCATGAAACCACGCACATTGATTTTCACAGGGGATGGAAAGGGGAAGACCACGGCGGCTTTTGGAATGGTTCTGCGCGCGGCGGGACACGGCCAACGGGTATTAGTGGTGCAGTTTCTCAAATCCAACGCAGACAGTGGCGAGCTGCTGGCTTGCGCTCATCTGCCCACGGTGGAAATTGTCCAGATAGGGCGCGGCTTTGTCCCCCCAAAAGAGCACCCTGTATTCGAGGAACATCGCAGAACCGCGCAGGAGGCGCTTGCGTTCGCCTGTAAATCCGTTGCTTCCGGAAAATTTGATTTGATTGTGCTGGATGAAATCTGTGGCGCGATCGCAAGGGAACTTATCGAAGAGGATTCGGTAATCGAGATGCTGACTGCACCAGAGCGCACGGCCTGCCTCGTAATGACGGGCCGCAACGCCAGTGCGGGCCTGGTTCAGCAGGCGGATACTGTGACTGAAATGCGATGCCTGCGACATGGATACGCTCAGGGCATTGTTGCCCAGAAAGGGGTGGAGTTTTGAACATTCCACGGCTGGTGATTGCGGGGACTCAAAGCGGGGTGGGTAAGACTTCCATTACGCTCGGGCTTGTCGCCGCGTTCAAACGGCGGGGTTTGCGGGTGCAGACGTTCAAGGTGGGGCCGGACTATTTGGACCCAACCTATTTAGCGCTCGCTTCGGGGCGGCCCTGCTACAATTTGGACGGCTGGATGACTTCTCAGAAATATGTTCGCGAGCTGCTCGCGCACGCTTCGTCGGGCTCCGATCTGGTGATTATTGAAGGCGTGATGGGGCTCTTTGATGGAGCCGATCCCGCCACATTGGCCGGGAGCACTGCGGAGATTGCCCGCTGGCTGGAGGCACCCGTTCTGCTCGTTGCGAATGCTCATGGAGCGGGGCGCAGCTTTGCCGCGACGGTGCATGGATACACGACATTTGTCCCGGAGATTTGCCTTGCCGGAGTGATCGCAAACCAATGTGGTTCGGACCGACACGCGGAGGGGATTTCCAACTCCCTTTCGAGCGCGGAACTGCCGCCATTGTTGGGGGCGGTGAAACGCGGAGCGCTGCCGGAACTGCCAAGCCGTCACCTCGGCCTTGTAACTGCCGATGCAAAGCGATTTTCGCAAGCGGCTTTGGATCAGCTTGCCGATGCGATGGAAGCTGCGCTGGCACTGGACAAAATTTTGGAGGTGGCACGCCGCGCCGCTCCGGTTCAAAGAATTCCGACCAACAACACGCAGCCAAACAGGTTGAAAACGGTGCGGTTGGGCATTGCGCGGGATGAGGCGTTTCATTTCTATTATCCGGATAACCTGGAGGCTTTGGAAAACGCGGGTTGCGAGTTGGTTGCGTTTTCGCCGCTGCACCATCGCGGGTTGCCGTCCGATTTGCAGGGAATCTATATTGGTGGCGGCTACCCGGAGGAGCACGCGCAAGCGCTTGCGGCCAATAGGGAGATGCTGGAGGCGATTCGCAAGTTCGCTGCGCAAGGGCGTGTCATTTATGCTGAATGTGGCGGCTTGATGTATCTTTCGGAAGGTATCGAGAAGCTCGACGGCACACGGCATTCCATGCTGGGATTGCTGTCCGCGTGGACGCGCATGTGCCCGCGTCGCCAGTCGCTTGGGTATGTGGAAGTCGAACTCACGCGCGACTGCTTGTGGGGCAAGCCCGGGGAGCGCGTGCGCGGTCACGAGTTTCATTATTCTGAGTTGACCAATGTTCCGTCCAATTGCGAGAGCGCTTACGCATTGCACCACCGCCGCACCGACTGCCCGGCCGCAGAAGGTTTTCAGCGGGGTTCGGTTTTGGCCAGTTACACCCACCTGCATTTCGCATCGCAGCCCGGCGCGATCGCACATTTCGTCCAACATTTGAAAACCTGTATCCCATGACAAATCCTCCGTTCATCCATCAACTGCTGAGCCGACCGATGACCGGGCCGGACATCGAAGCCCGTTCGTTTGAAATAATTGACGCGGAAGCGCCCCATCGATGCGGGTTTTCTCCCTCCCAATGGGAGATCGTCCGCCGGTTAATCCACACGACAGGCGACCTGGAGCTTGCGGCATTGGTCAGGTTTTCCGCAGATGCCCTCGACTCCGGCATCGCGGCGTTGCGGCTTGGCGCGGCGATTTATGCGGACTCGAACATGATCCGCAGCGGCCTTTCGCTGGCGCGGCTTCGCAGCGTGAATGGCTGCTATGCGCCGGACCGGATTGCGTGTCATGTCGCCGATGCGGATGTGGCTCAGCAAGCCTTGAACGGGGGGCTCCCCCGTTCACTTTATGCGATCCGAAAAGCGAAGTCGCAGCTTGAGGGCGGCATCGTGGTTTTTGGAAATGCTCCCGTGGCGTTGCTGGAACTCAACCGGATGATCGTGGAGGAGGGAATCCGTCCCGCGCTGGTCATCGGCATGCCTGTCGGTTTTGTCCATGTGGTTGAGAGCAAGGAAGAACTCGCCACGCTCGGCGTTCCGTTCATCGGCATCGAAGGAAGGCGGGGCGGCAGCACGCTGGCGGTCGCGACGCTCCACGCGATTTGCACCCTGGCCACGCGATTTAGTAAAGAAATTGAAGGAGGTGAGATACGTTGAAAACAGAAAAACCCAGTAAGAAAAATGAAGTGATTGCCATTCGCAAGAGTTGCAAGACGACAGGCACGGGCCTCTCCCATTACGTGATGATGGAAGCGCCAAAGAAATAACCATTTGCCGCGTCTGGCCGCCCGCGGTGGGTGGCCCGACGCGGAACATAATGTTTTCACCGCAATTCCGTTTATTCAGAAATGACAACTGCAAACACATCCCTTCGCGCCGCCTCTCGTGGCCTTCACTTTAATTCCGGCACTGGCTTCACGCTGTTGCCTCTCGACATCGGTCATGCCGATTACGTCGCCGTGGTCGATCCCGACACCGCCTTCTGGGCGCTGCTTCGCAAAGATAAGCTCGCCGGAGCTTTTACCGAAGGCATATTCCTCGAAAGCTACCGTTCCAAGGCCGCCTCGTTTGCGGAGGAGATGAAGGTTCTACGCTTTGGACTAAAGCCGTCCTGCGTCTATTTCAATCCGACCGACCGGTGTAACCTTAATTGCAGCTATTGCTATATTCCAGAGACCCTGCGCCGCGATGGGAAGCACATGTCCAAGGACGATCTATTTCGCTCCATGGACATTTTGAAAGAATATTTCGCCGCCATTATGCCCGCCGGGGCCAAACCGCAGATCATCTTCCACGGTGCCGAGCCGACGATGAACAAGGAGGCGCTTTTTGCGGGGCTCGAAAAGTATCACGACGACTTCCGCTTCGGCATCCAAACCAACGGCACGCTGCTCACAGACGATGACATCATGTTCCTCACGGATCTCAACATTGCCATCGGGCTCTCGCTCGATAGCGCTGCGGAGATTGTAGCCACCCGCACACGTAAAACCTGGGATGGCAGCAGCGTTTTCGCCAAGGTGCTTGCGACGATGGAAAAGCTGCGTGGCTACCCCAACCACAGCGTGATCTGCACGGTGACGCAGCAAAACATGGAGCAGCTTACGGAGATCGTTGATTTCTTCCATGAGCGCGAAGTGCCCACCTGCATGCTCAATCCCGTGCGTTGCACGCGAGAAGGGGCGCGTCAGATCAAGCCGAAGGATCACGAGATGTCCGTCCATTACTTGAAGGCGTTGGATCGCACTTACGAGCTCTACAAGAAGACTGGACGCAAACTTGTGGTGGCCAATTTCGCCAACATCCTCATCTCGATCCTCGCTCCGCAGGCGCGCCGCTTGATGTGCGATATTTCGCCATGCGGCGGCGGACGCGCCTTCTTTGCCGTCGCGGCGGGCGGCGACATGTTTCCATGCAGCGAGTTCATCGGGTTGCCGGAATTCAAGGGCGGAAACCTGTTCCGCGATAACATCAGCGACGTGCTTGCGACCCCTGCGTTCCGCAAGGTATCGGAGCGCAAGGTGGAAGACATTACGCCGTGCAACGGATGCGCTATCCGAAATTTCTGCGGCTCGCCCTGCCCGGCGGAGGCGCACGAGATGAACGGCGGAATGGAGCAGCCCGGCGCGTTCTGCGAGCTCTACGAAGAGCAGGTGCGCTACGCCTTCCGACTCATCGCCGACGAACGGCAGGACTCCTTTCTTTGGGACAGATGGGATAAGGACACGAAAACAACGCTCGAAATGATGTCTCTATGAAACAAAAACAATTAGTCTATATATATTTGCTATTTATGGCTTTCGCATTGCCGTCCACGGCGCAGGCGATGCACATTTCAGAAGGAGTTCTCCCGCCGCAATGGGCGGCCCTATGGTTTATCGTTGCCTTTCCATTTGTAGCGTGGGGGCTGCGTGATCTGCGAATCAAGAGTCAACGTGATCCAGCTTTCAAGCTGATGGTCGGACTGGTCGGCTCGGCAGTTTTCGTGATTTCCTGCATGCCGATTCCTGTGCCAACTGCTGGCACCTGCTCGCATCCGTGCGGCACGGGGATGGCTGCCATTCTGATTGGACCGACGTTGACGGTTGTGGTTAGCAGCATTGCTCTGCTATTGCAGGCGCTGTTCCTCTCACACGGTGGATTGACGACGCTTGGCGGAAACATTTTGTCCATGGGCATCGTGGGTGCGTTTACCGGTTGGGCGGTTTTCCGAATCACCCGCAAGCTCGGGTTGCCTGTATGGAGCGCTGCCTTTCTGTGCGGCGTGGTTTCCGATTGGGCAACCTACGCTACGACTTCGTTTGAACTGGCCAGCGCGCTCCATGGAACTAGTTCCTTCTTAAAGATGTTTGCTGCCATCGGCGCTTCGTTTATGCCAACACAGATTCCGCTTGGCATTTTCGAAGGCGTCATCACCGCTGGGATATATCAATTTATCATGCCGCGACGCCCGGAGGTGGTCGAGTGCCTGGGCGTGGAAAAGCCCCAGCCTGTGATTGAGTCCAATAAGGCGGAGGCCGTTGTATGAAAAAAGTTTTCATTGGATTCTTGGTTCTGGCGGTTGCGGTGGGGTTAACCTTTCTGGTCGTGCGAGTCACCCCAAAGTGGGAGGGGGTGGATGATACCGTGGTCGGCAAGTATGCTGAGGAAGCAGGACGTCCGGCAAGAAGAGCATACATCGACACAGATCGTGGCGATCTGCTGCTTTTCTTCTTCCTTATTGCAGGAGTGGCAGGCGGTTTTGTGGGCGGTTATTGCTTTCGGGAACTCTTTCCGCCACAAAAGAAGGATCAAGCATGAGTTTGCTGTCGGAAATCTTCTCGGATCTCTTTGCGCGCCAGGACAATGTCCTCACGCGGGTGGACCCGCGCACAAAACTGATTGTAGCGCTGGGGGCGCTGTGCGCCATGATTTTTTCCAGAACACCGCTGTTTCCGCTGGCAGTGCTGGCGCTTTGCCTCGTGGCGACAATCGCCGTTGGCGTGCCGAAGCGGCTCGTGGTGTTGCGATTGGCCGCGCCGCTGGGAATCGCGTCGGTGTTGCTGCTGTTGCAATCCGTAATGGCTGGAACAACCCCGCTGTGGACTCTCGTGATTCTTGGCGCGAAAATCACCATCACCCGCGAGGGTTTCTCGGGCGGATTACTGCTGGCTTCCCGTGTGCTGGGTGGCATGAGCGTGATGCTGTTACTCAGCTCCGTAACCCCGGCACACCGCATCTTTCACGCGATGCGTGCCCTCGGGGCGCCGGAGGGTTGGGTGGAAATTGCGATGCTGATGTATCGTTACACGTTTGTATTGCTGGACCTCACTGCCGAAGTCGTCTCGGCACAAAAAGTGCGGCTTGGTTACGCGGGGATGCAACGCGGGTTGTGTTCAGCGGGATTGCTGGGAGGAACCGTGATATTGCGTGCGATGGACCAAGCGGTTGCCACGAATGAGGCCATGCGGGTGCGCGGTTACAACGGGAAAATTCCGCTCGGACCCATGCCCGCGCTCGCGCGGTGTGATGCTTGGATTCTCGGCGGGTCCGGAGTTGTCTTGGCGGGTCTTTTTTTCGGAACGGAGGTGCTTTGCCGGTGAATTCCTTTGCCCTCGAGACCGACAAGGTTTCTTTCGCCTACCCCGACGGGTTTGTCGCGTTAAAGGAAATCGTGTTCCGCGTCAAACGCGGCGAATTCGTTGCAATGCTCGCGTCCAACGGCTCGGGAAAAACCACGCTGATCAAAGTGCTGGCCGGTCTGCTTGTTCCGCAAAGCGGTTCGGTAAAAGTGGACGGACAACCGTTGCGTGAATACTCGCAAGCCGCTCTCTACCAGCGCCTGGGCCTGGTATTTCAAAATCCCAACGATCAACTTTTTGGCGCGACCGTGGCTGAGGATGTGGCGTTCGGCCCGCGCAATCTCGGGTTGCCGGAGCAGGAGGTGCAGTGCCGTGTGGCCGAAGCATTGTTGGCTGTCGGCGCGGAGGAGTTGGCTGCGCGGGCAATTCACCATTTAAGTTTCGGTCAGCAAAAGCGGGTGGCTATCGCCGGAGTGCTGGCGATGAAACCGGCGATCCTGATTTTGGACGAACCGACAGCGGGGCTTGATCCTGCCGGAGAGCACAGCATGCTGCGGCTGCTCGGATCACTCAACCGGGAGCAGGGGATTACGATTGTGCTGGCGACCCATTCGGTGGACACGCTCCCATTGTTCGCCGACCGCATCTACCTGCTCAACCGCGGCCGGGTGCTCAAGGAGGGACCATCGGAAGAAGTGTTTCGGGATCACGAATTGATCGAGAGCGCGAGTCTGCGGCTGCCGTATGTTTCGCGGCTTTTGCATGAATTGAAACGGTTTCACGGCGTGCCGATTGAAGGGCTTCCCCTGACGCTCGGAGAGGCGCGCGAGCAGCTCTTGAAGCTCATTCCCGATGAAGTCATCCTGCCGGTGATCAAGGAGGGGGGGCTATGATTTTGCGCACCGGCTACACTACAGGAGCTTGTGCGGCTGCCGCTGCAAAGGCCGCTGCCCTGTTGCTTTGCGGCGAGGCTGCTCCCGAGGTGGTTGAAATCAGCCTTCCCGATGGCAGCCGCATTCCGTTTCGCGTGGTTGCCTGCCGTTTGGACGAACAAATCGCACAGGCGTCGGTTTGCAAAGACGCCGGCGATGATCCTGATGTCACACACCAGGCCACCATCGTCGCAAAGGTTTCATTTGCAGAGGGGGACGATGTGCGCTTCGCAGCGGGGGATGGCGTGGGCACGATCACAAAACCGGGCCTCGCCCTCGCGCCCGGCGAACCCGCCATCAACCCCGCTCCGCGCGAGATGATCCGACAGGCAATTCGCGAAATAACAGCGCGCGGCGTGCACGTCACGCTTTCGATTCCCGGCGGACGGGAGCTTGCGGCCCGCACATTTAATCCGCGTCTGGGCATCGAAGGCGGGCTTTCAATCATCGGCACTACGGGCATTGTCAAACCGTTCAGCGCGCCTGCGCTCACGGCATCGCTGGCGTGTGCGCTCGATGTCGCGGCGGCTTCCGGCGTGTGCGCTCCCGTGCTGGTCCCTGGAAATATCGGGGAGCGGGCGGCCCTCAAACATTTCCGCATTCCGGCAGCGCATATTCTCCAGGTCAGCAATCACTGGGGGTTCATGCTGGATCGCGCTTCGCAGATGCCGTTTCAACAAATGATGGTTTTGGGGCATCCGGGCAAGTTGGCCAAATTGATTGAGGGGGAGTGGGACACGCATTCCTCCAACTCGGCGAGTGCGGTCGGGATTGTAAAAACCATCGCAGGAGAAACTTTGGGCGCGGCGTTGCCTGAAAGCACCACGGTGGAAGGAATTTTTGCGCCGTTGCCGGCGGATCAATCCGCGCAGCTTGGGAATGGCCTTGCAATGGCTATACGAAAGGCAGTTACTGCGCGGATCGGATTGGAGAAACCGATTGCGCTCGCATTAATCAACCTGGCCGGAGAGATTCTCGGGTTGGATGGAGATTTTTCATCATGGAAATAAAGCCCATTACGATTACAGGCTGCGGGCCGGGGGCATTGGAGTATGTGACTCCGATGGCAATGCGGGCCATACTGCAGGCGGAGGTGCTTGTGGGCGCGCGGCGGCTGCTGGAGAGCTTTCCAGAAGTTGAGGCGCAACGCATCGTGGTCGGAGCAGACGTGCCGCAAGCGCTCGACGCAATGGCTGAACATTTCGGCCACCGCAGAATCGTGGTGCTGGTGACCGGCGATCCTGGTCTGTGCAGTCTGGCGCGTCCCGTCATCCAGCGTTTCGGGCGGGATGCGTGTCGTGTCATTCCCGGCATCAGCTCAGTCCATGCGGCTTTTGCCTGCATCGGGACCGACTGGTTTGGAGCGCGCATTCTCTCTGCACACGATCACGCACCGGAGATTGCTCCTGCTTCGTTGATTTCCGAAAACAAAATTGCCGTATTGGCGGGGAACCCGGCGAATGCCGCCTGGGTGCAGGCGCTCTGTGCGGCTCTGTTTGCAACCCATGATTTCTATCTTTGTGAAAATCTTACCCTCGCGGATGAATCCGTCCGCCGCATTGACTGCCTGCCTATGACCCTCGCATCCAGAACCATCCTGCTGTGCATCAAGAAAGAAACGCCCCTATGACTGGAACTTTTTACGGAATGGGCGTTGGCCCTGGTGATCCTGAGTTGTTGACGATGAAAGCCGCTGCCGTTCTGGGCCGCTGCCCACATGTGATTGTGCCGAAAGCGAAATCCGATGGCGACAGCGTGGCGTTGGAAATCGCGGGCCGTTATGTGCACAAAGGCGCGGCGATTCACGAGCTGGTTTTCCCAATGACCATGGACAAGGCCGCGCTTTCGCGGAGCTGGAAAGAATCGGCGCGAACCATCGCCGCTTTGCTGGAAACAGGCGCGGACGTTTGCTTTCTGACACTTGGAGACGCGCTGGTTTATTCGACCTACATTTATCTGCTGCGGGAATTGAAAAGCATTCTCCCCGGGTTAAAGGTCGTCACCGTTCCTGGGATCACTTCCTTTTCCGCCGTGGCGGCGCTTACCGGCTTTTCATTAGGGGAAGGCAAAGAGCCCATCACGATCGTTCCGACAGCGGACGATCTCACCGCCGTGCGCTGTGCGTTGCAAACCGGGGGAACCGTGGTGCTGATGAAAATCGGAAAGCGATTGGGAGAAATCCTCGATCTTCTGGAAGAGACCGGTGTCATTGACGACGCAGTGTTTGTCCAACGGGCGGGACAACCGACCGAGCGCATCGAACTTAACTTGCGCAAGCTGCGCGGCGAGGATGCGCAAGCCGGGTACCTCTCTGTCATTTTGGTTCACGCAAACAGGAGAATATCATGAAAGTGATTTTTGTGGGAGCGGGTCCTGGAGACCCCGGGTTGTTGACGCTAAAAGCCGCGCGGCTGCTGGAAAACTGCCAATGCTGTGTTTATGCCGGTTCGCTGGTCAGTCCCGAGGTGGTGGCGTTGGTGCCTGCGGGTGCCGAGAAATACGACTCCGCCGCAATGACGCTCGAGGAAACCACGGCGGTTTGCCGGAAGGGGAGGGACCGCGGGATCGATGTGATCCGGCTGCACACGGGCGATCCGTCGATCTATGGCGCGATCCGTGAGCAAATGATCGAGTTGGATAAACTGGGCATCGCTTATGAGGTCGTGCCGGGTGTGAGTTCATTCCAAGCCGCAGCCGCCGCGCTGAAAACCGAACTGACCGCGCCGGAAGTTTCACAGGCGATTGTGCTGACGCGCACCGCCGGGCGCACGCCGATGCCCGCGGGCCAGGAGCTCGAACGCATGGCGCAAACGGGCGCCACCCTTTGCATTTTCCTCTCCGTGCAAAACATGGAGGCGGTGGCGCAAACCCTTGCCGTTTCTTACGGAGCGGATTGCCCGATCGCGGTGGTTTATCGCGCGTCGTGGCCCGACCAAATCATCGTGCAGGGCACGCTTGCGGATATCGCCGGGCGCGTGGCCGGGGCGGGGATTGGCAAGACAGCGATGATCATCGTGGGGCGCGCGCTGGAACGCCAGGGGGCTGTATCGCGGCTCTACAGCGGCGAATTTTCGCATGGATATCGAAAGGCAAAAGCGGAATGAACACTGCCCTCATCACTCTCTGCGACCAGGGGGCGCGCGTGGCCCTGCGGCTCCTGGAGAAGTTACCGGGATGCCGCGCCTATGTGCATGAGATGGTGAAAGAGCCGATCCATGCGGAACGCTTTTCCGCAGTCGTAAAACTCACGCAGCAAATTTTCAGAAATTATCCTCGCCTCGTTTATATTGCGCCCTGCGGGGTGGTGGTCCGCGCGATTGCGCCGTTGGTCCAGCATAAGCTGACCGATCCGGCGGTTGTCGTGGTCGATGTTGGCGCGCGGCATGCCGTGAGCCTGTTAAGCGGGCACGAGGGCGGAGCCAACACGCTTGCATTGGAGGTGGCGAATGCGCTGGGAGCCGAGCCCGTGATTTCCACCACGACCGAGGCGGCCAAGGCGCTCATTGTGGGCGTTGGCTGCCGGCGCGGGGCCCAAGCGGAGAAGATCGCCGGGGCCATACGTGAAGCCCTTTCCAAGGTGAATGCAACGCCTGGAGAGGTGCGCTTCCTGGCCTCAGCGGAGCTGAAATCCGACGAGGCCGGATTATTGCAAGCAGCGAAGGATCTCGATCTCTGCCTGCGATTTATTTCCGCCAGTGAAATTCTTTCAACAACCAAAAAATTCCACCACTCGCAATTCGTGGCGGACAAAGTCAAACTGCCTGCTGTTGCCGAACCCTCGGCGCTGCTGGCGGGAAGGAGGACCCAATTAATACTGCCCAAGACCATCATCAACGGGGTGACAGTGGCCATCGCCCGGGAAAACTTTTTGTAATCGGCATTGGCCCCGGCAGCGTGCTTGACCGGACGCATCGCGCCGAGGAGGCTATCCGCGCGAGCAGCGTGGTCGTCGGCTACAAACATTACCTCAACCACATCGCCGACCTCACGGAAGGCAAGGAATTGCTCTCCTCCGGGATGCGCCAGGAAGTGGACCGCTGCCGGGTCGCGCTTGATCGCGCGCAACATGGCGCAACGGTGGCGTTCATTTCCTCCGGGGACGCCGGAGTCTATGGAATGGCCGGGCTGGCCATCGAAATGGCAGCGGCGCATGGGATGGATTTCCCGATTGAGATCGTGCCGGGCGTTTCCGCAGCGAACTCTGCTGCGGCCCGGTTCGGCGCTCCGCTCATGCTCGACTATGCCTGCGTGAGCCTCAGCGATTTGTTGATGCCGTGGGAAACGATCCGTCGGCGCATCGAGTCACTTGCTGCCGCGGACATGGTTGTGGCGCTGTACAATCCCAAGAGCACCAAGCGGATCACGCAAATCGAAGAAGTCGCTGCGATCTTTCGGAAACACCGGCCCTGCAACACGCCCGTCGGGATTGCCACGGCCGTGGGAGCCGAAGAGGAGCAGCTGGTGCTCTCGGATTTGGAGCGGTTTCTTGGTGAAGAGATCAACATGAAAAGCATCGTGATCGTCGGCAACAGCTCTTCAAAAATTTTGGACGGCTGGTTTGTGACCCCGCGCGGCTATAAACTATGATCCTGCTCCTCGGTGGAACCAGTGAGACTGCACCTGTCGCCGAGGCGTTGGCCCGGGCCGGATATCGCGTGCTGGTTTCGACCGCCACCGACATTGAACTTGCGGTCGGCTCGCACCCCCGCATTGAACACCGGCGCGGACGCTTAAATGCGGAGCAGATGGCCGGGCTTGTTCACGAGCGCGGCATCCGGGCGATTGTCGATGCGACGCATCCGTTCGCTTCGGCGGTGCGCGCCACGGCGCAGCAGGTTGCGGAACAGTTGCAAATTCCTTACCTGAACTATGCACGGCCCGGAAGTGTAGGGGAGGCGGACGGCGTCTGCATCGCGGCGAACCACGAGGATGCGGCGCGGTGGGCGTGTAAAACGGGGGTTCCCATCTTGCTGACCATCGGTTCACGCAATGTGCTGCCGTATGCGAGGGAAGCGCGGCGTGCCGGAATTCCGCTCATCGCCCGGGTGCTCGACCACCCCGATTCCCACACGGCCTGCCGCGAGGCGGGAATCCCGCAAGAGTGCGTAATCACAGGGCGCGGGCCGTTCAGCGTCGAGGAAAACCGGCGCGTGATTCAAAAATACAAAATCGGAGTGCTGGTCACCAAAGACAGCGGGGATGCAGGCGGTGTGCCGGAAAAGCTCGAAGCCGCGCGCAGGGAGGGATGCAGCGTGATCGTCGTTGGCAGGCCCGAACTGGGGGGGGGAATCGACAGCGTGCCCGATCTCGTGCGCAAACTGGAATCGCGGATTTCGCCTGCTCCCTATGGAGTCCTGGCCCTGGACCTCGAAAGCGTGCTCGTGCCGGAAATCTGGGAAACAGTCGCGCGCATCGCGGGGGTGCCGGCGCTGGCGCTCACCACGCGGGACCTTCCCGATTACGCTGCACTGATGCAACAGCGCATCAGTTTATGCCGGGAGCACGGACTCACGTTGGCACGGCTGCGCGCGATCGTGGCCGCGATGGAGCCGCTCCCTGGCGCGGTCGCCTTTCTCGCTTGGGCGCAAGAACGCACGCGGGTGGCGATTGTCTCGGATACTTTTTGCGAACTTGCCGGGCCACTGTTGGAGAAGCTGGGATCGCCCGTGTTGCTCTGCAATGCGTTGACGCTCGATGATCGCGGCTTTCTTGCCGGTTCTATCTTGCGCGAAGGGGGAAAGCCCGGAGCCATCGCCGAATTTCAGCGACTCGGCTGGCGGGTGGCAGCGGTGGGAGATTCGTTCAACGATCTCGCAATGCTTGAAGCTGCCGATGCCGCTTTCCTTTTCCAGCCCGCCCCGCGCGTGTTGGAAACCGGGGTTGAATTCCCGCCGATTTGGACGTTGGATCAACTCAAAACCGCCCTGGCTCCCATTTTATGATGAACAACACCTGCCTCGTACTGCTCGCTCACGGAAGCAAAAACCCGGAATGGGCCGCGCCGTTCCGTCAACTCACCGCCAATCTCCGCGCCGATTTGGGGGACGAGGCCGTCTATCTTTGCTTCATGGAGAACAGCGCTCCCAATTTGATGGAGGTTGCCGGTGAAATCATGAAAACGAGCGTACGTAAATACCGCCTGCTCCCGATGTTCATGGCCAAGGGGGCGCATTTCCACGAGGATATCCCAGCGGAAATGGCCAAGGTCAAAGCCGCATTTCCTGATATGGAAGGGGAACTCTTGGAGCCGATCGGGCTGAATCCGTTATTTTTTGAGCTGATGGGGAAAGTGATCAAGAGCCTATGACGGGCAGATATTAGGATTCGTTCGCTCTAATAATATCCTAAAAGAGTTGGACGCGCGCACGGGATACGCTATTTTCAACGCACTTTTCACAAGATGCCGAAACTGGAAATACCGCGTAAAGCCGTTTACCGTCTCTCGTTGTACTACCGCGCCCTTCAGCGCTTGAAGTCCAACGGGGTGGAAACGGTCTCTTCCGCCGCTCTCTCCAAGGCAGCGGGCGTCAAGCCGACGCAGCTTCGCAAAGACCTCGCCTATTTCGGGCAACTCGGCACGCGCGGGCTCGGCTACAGCGTGGCGCACTTGACGCAAACCTTGATGGAGGCGCTCGGGACAGCCCGTCTGCAACCGGTCGTGCTCGTCGGCGTCGGTCACCTCGGTTCGTCACTGGTTCGCTATCGCGGCTTTGAGAAGGAAGGCTTCGAGATCATCGCCGGTTTCGACGAAGATATCGAACGCGACCGTTCGACGGCCCTTCTCCTCCCTATTTTGCCGATGAGCGCGCTGCGGGGTTTCGTTCAGGAACGCCACGTGAAGCTCGCGATTTTGGCCGTGCCGGTGACGGTCGCCCAGGAGGTCGCCAACGAGTTGGTGAGCTCCGGCATCCAAGCCATTCTCAACTTCGCGCCGACGATACTGCAAGTGCCCGATGGCGTGGTGGTCAACAATGTCGATCTCGCTATCGAATTGGAAAACCTGAGTTACTTTATTCGATGAAACCATGGGGGGCGATCCCCGCGCCACAGTTTAACCTTCGCCTGACTTTGGAATCCGGCCAGGTGTTTCACTGGGTGCCGGAGGGGGATGGCTATTGCGGGTTGATCGGTGAACGCCCCGTGCGAGTGGAGCAGGTGGGCCAGGAGCTTCGTGTCACCCCTGGCACGGAAGAGGCGGTGGCGCGCTATTTCGCGTTGGATCATGATCTGGAAGCGATTTGCGCCAGTTTTCCTGCGGACCCGACCATGGCGCAAGCAGCGGCGTTTTGCAGCGGGCTGCGATTGATCCGGCAACCGCTTTGGGAATGTGTCGCCACGTTTTTGACTTCCTCCATGAAACAGGTGGCCCATATCCGACAGATGTCGCACGCCCTGCGCCAGCGGTTTGGGCGCTCGATTCCGGGCTGGGGTGTGGCGGTTTACCCGGAACCGGAACGCCTGGCGCGGGCCACCGAAGCCGAGTTGCGCGGATGCGGCCTGGGGTATCGCGCAAAACATCTGCTGGGCACCGCTCGCAGTATTGCGGAGGGAGCGGTGGATTTGGAAGCTCTTCGCGCCCTGGATGACGCAGAGGCCCTGGCGGAACTTTGTCGCCTGCCCGGTGTGGGGCCGAAGATCGCGAATTGCGCGCTGCTTTTCGGTTACGAACGGCTGCGCGCCTTTCCCATCGATGTCTGGATCGAGCGCGTGCTCCGCCGCTCCTATTTTGCCCGAAAACGGAAAGTGACGGCGGGGCAATTACGGGAGTTCGCGGCAAACGCGTTCGGCCCGTATGGCGGGTATGCGCAACAATATTTATTTCACCACGCTCGCAGCCAACCGCGCGCGGGGGGCGGGGTCAAAACTTCGGCAACCCGGCGAGCGCCATAGCGATCTCCTCGGCGGGATATTCATAGTTGGTCAGCTTACCCGCCATGAAATCGGTGTAAGCCTGCATATCGAAATGGCCGTGACCGGAGATATTGACGAGGATCGAACGGCTGACGCCTTCCTCCTTGCACCGCAACGCTTCGCGAATCGCGCCAGCCACGGCGTGGTTCGCCTCCGGAGCGGGAACGATCCCTTCCGCGCGCGCGAACTGCACCCCGGCGGTGAACGATTCGAGTTGCGCAACGGTGGTTGCCTCCGCAAGCCCCTCCGCGACCACCTGGCTTACCAGCGGAGCCATTCCATGGTAGCGCAGCCCTCCGGCATGGAATCCCGGCGGCACAAACGTGCTGCCCAGCGTGTGCATTTTTGTCAACGGCGTCAGGTGGGCCGTATCGCCGTAATCATAGGCATAATGGCCGCGCGTAATGCTGGGGCACGCCGCAGGCTCGACCGCGACAACGCGCAATCCGGTGCGTTCACCGCGCAAAACCTGGCCGATGAACGGGAACGCGATCCCCGCAAAATTCGAGCCGCCGCCGGTGCAGGCGACGATCACGTCCGCGGTGTCTCCCGCCATTTCCAACTGCTTCAGCGCTTCCTGGCCGATGACGGTCTGGTGCAATAGCACGTGATTGAGCACGCTGCCGAGCGCGTATTTGGCATCCGGATTTTGCGCCGCAATCTCGACCGCCTCGGAAATGGCCATGCCGAGCGAACCGGAGGAGTCCGGGTCTTTGGAAAGCATCGCGCAGCCCACGGCCGTCTCATTGCTGGGGCTGGCGCTCACCGTTGCGCCGAAAGTCTCCATCAATGCGCGGCGGTAAGGTTTCTGGTTATAGCTCACGCGCACCATGAAGATTTTGCAAGCGAGCCCAAAGAAATTGCACGCCATCGCGAGAGACGACCCCCATTGGCCTGCGCCGGTTTCAGTCACGAGCAGCTTCACCCCTTCGACCTTATTATAATAGGCCTGCGCAATGGCGGAATTGGGCTTGTGCGAGCCCGCCGGGCTCACTCCCTCGTATTTGTAATAGATACGCGCCGGAGTATCCAAGGCGCGCTCCAAGCGCCGTGCGCGGAACAGCGGGGAGGGGCGCCACTGTTTGTAGATATCGCGGACCGGCTCGGGAATGGCGATGTGGCGTTCCCTGGAGACCTCCTGCGCGATGATCGCCTCGGGGAAGAGCGGCGCGAGATCGGCGGGAGTGATCGGTTGATGGGTGCCGGGATGCAAAACCGGCGCGGGTGCCTGGTGCAAATCAGCGGCGATGTTGTACCACGTTTGGGGGATATCCGACTCCTGGAGCAGGAACTTGACTTGATTGTTCATGGAAGCCCTTTCATCTATTCTGAGTTTCCCATCCCGTCAATCCGAAGAAGGTGGGGATTTCAGGGGGGGTGCAATTAAAAGTGGTGTAAT
This sequence comes from uncultured Spartobacteria bacterium, assembly GCA_903928175.1. GTDB lineage: Bacteria > Verrucomicrobiota > Verrucomicrobiia > Chthoniobacterales > Chthoniobacteraceae > UBA695. The sequence goes on from CAIYQA010000282.1 coordinate 19,687, forward strand.
GTGGAGACTTTGCATTCAGCGCCAACGGCGCGACCCCCATTGTGCGAGCCGAGGATCCTTTACACTTTAGACCGGGCGGATGGTTTACACTTTTTGCCCCAGTTCTTCGGTAAATGA
>CAIYQA010000283.1 GCA_903928175.1 uncultured Spartobacteria bacterium
CGCTCATTTCCGTTGCACCGCAGGACAAGCTCAAGGAAGCGGTTCAACTCTTCACCCAGCACAATATTTCGCAGTTGCCGGTGATCGAAAGCGGCAAGGTCGTCGGCTCACTTAACGAAGCCTCCATCATGAAAAGCCTCCACGATGGCGTGGATCTCAATAACCAGGACATCGGCGTCGTCATGGGCAATCCGCTGCCGGTGCTCGACGAAGGAACGGATATTTCCGAAGCCTACCGATTGCTCCTCGGCGGCAGTCCCGCGCTTGTCGTCACCAAGAACGGCGTGCCTTTCGGCCTCATCAGCCGGTTCGATCTCATCAACACCCTCATCAACAAAGAAGAACACCATGGAATTTGAAACTCTCGCCATTCACGACGGCCAAGCCCCGGAACCGCGCACCGGCGCGGTAAGCGTTCCGATTTACCAAACCTCGACTTTCCAGCAGGACGGCATCGGCCAGCAGCGCCTCGGCTTTGAATACTCGCGCAGTGGAAATCCCACCCGGCAGGCGCTCGAAGCGGCGCTCGCGCTCGTGGAAAAAGGGGATTACGGCCTCGCCTTCGCCTCCGGTTCCGCGGCGACGCTGGCTGCGCTGCAAGTGTTGAAGCCTGGCGACGGCATCCTCGCGGGCAACGACACCTACGGCGGCACCTACCGCATTTTCGAACGCATCCTGCGGCCCTGGGGCGTCGATACGCGCTATGTTGATGCCACAAACATCGCGGCCTTTGAGCAGGCGATTGATTCCAACACGCGGCTGATCTGGGTCGAAACACCCACCAACCCGCTCCTCAAATTGGTGGACATCGCCGCGCTGGCCGATCTCGCTCGTCGGCGCAACTTGCTCCTCGTCGTGGACAACACCTTTGCCAGCCCCTATCTCCAGCAACCATTGGCTCTGGGGGCGCATGTCGTTGTGCATAGCACAACCAAATATCTCGGCGGCCACAGCGACGTGGTCGGCGGCGCATTCATTACGTCAGACAAGGCGATCTACGACACGGTCAAATTCTACCAGAACGCCGCTGGAGCCGTTCCGGGGCCATGGGATTCGTGGCTGGTATTGCGCGGCTTGAAGACGCTCAAGGTGCGAATGCGTGAGCACCAGGAGAGCGCCTTGTATTTGGCGCACATATTGGAGGCCCACCCGGCGGTGGAGCGTGTCTATTATCCCGGTTTGACTAGTCATCCGCAGCATGAACTAGCGAAGCGGCAGATGCGCGGCTTCGGCGGGATGATCAGCTTTGAAGTCAAAGGGGGATTCCCGGCGGTCGAGCGGCTCATCTCGCGCTTGAAGCTCTTTGTGTTGGCGGAAAGTTTGGGCGGTGTCGAATCGCTCCTCTGCTACCCGCCGCGCATGACCCACGCTTCGGTTGCGCCCGAGGAACGCGCCCGCCGCGGTATTCACGACAACCTTGTGCGGCTCTCCGTCGGTCTGGAAGCCGCGAGTGACCTGGAAGCGGACTTGCTCGAAGGCCTCCAATCATAGATAACACGTGCTGCATGCCCTCGACGAGTCAACGCACCAGCGCCTTCACGGAATCGGTGATCCGCCGGATGACGCGGATTTCCAACGCCCACAACTCGGTGAACCTCGCGCAGGGGTTCCCGGATTTCGACCCGCCTGAGGCGCTGCTCCAAGCCGCAGAACACGCTGCCCGCCACGGTCCCCATCAATATGCTGTGACGTGGGGTGCCCCCAAATTCCGTGCCGCGCTGGCGCGCAAGCAGTCGCGTTTCATGGGGTTGCCGCTTGATCCCGACACACACCTCGTCGTGACCTGCGGCAGCACCGAGGCGATGATTGTGGCGATGATGAGCGCGTGCAATCCCGGCGACAAAGTCATCATTTTTTCGCCGTTCTACGAGAACTACGTGGCCGATGCGATCCTCTCCGGTGCCGTGCCGATCTACGTTCCGCTACGGCCGCCGGATTTTAGCTTCGACCCGGCGGAGTTGCGGCGTGCGTTCGAGCAACGGCCCAAGGCGCTCATCCTCTGCAACCCGTCGAACCCGTCGGGCAAGGTTTTCACGCGTGAGGAATTGCTCTACATTGCCGCGCTGGCCGAGGAGTTCGACACCTTTGTCATCACGGATGAAGTCTACGAGCACATCATCTACGCGCCGCACGAGCATGTCTACTTCGCGGCGCTCCCCGGCATGTTTGAACGGACGATTTCGTGCGGATCGCTCTCCAAAACCTATTCCATCACTGGCTGGCGGCTCGGCTATGTCATCGCACCGGAAGCGGTGATTCAGAAGGCGCGGAACGTCCACGACTTCCTCACCGTGGGCGCCGCCGCCCCGTTGCAGGAAGCCGCTGTGACGGCCTTGGAACTGCCGGATGCCTATTACCGGGAATTGCAATGCCTCTACGCCGAAAAGCGGACGCTCTTCCTCGGCTTCCTAGACCAGGCGGGTCTTTCCTACACCCGCCCGCAAGGGGCCTACTATGTCATGGTGGACATCGGCGCGTTCAGCGGAGATGACGATGTGGCGTTTGCCGAATGGCTGGCTCGCGAGGTCGGCGTGGCGGGCGTGCCGGGCTCCAGCTTCTTCCGTGAGCCGGTGCGGCACTTGATCCGCTTCCATTTTGCCAAGCGCAAGGAAACACTCGTCGCGGGAGGGGAGCGCTTGCTGCAACTCCGTGAAAAGGCGAGGGAATATCAAAGGGCGGGGTAGCCAAGTGGTAAGGCACAGCTCTGCAAAAGCTGCATCACCGGTTCGATTCCGGTTCCCGCCTCTCCTTTTATAAGCAACGAGTCCGCGCAGCAGGAATTTCTCCCGCCGCGCGGACTTCAGGTTGAGCCGCTTTCCGTGCTTAGCAGGCGCAGGTGCCGCAGCAGCAAGGCGTGTTGTTCATGCTGATGCAGCAGGTGCAGCCAGCCATCATCATGGCCATCATGGCGTCGCAGCAGCATTGGATCATCTTGCAGCAGTCGGCATCACCGCTGGTGCAGGAGATCATCATGCCGTTGGGCATCATTTCGCACTTGCACATGCCCATGGTGA
>CAIYQA010000284.1 GCA_903928175.1 uncultured Spartobacteria bacterium
CGGCTATTGTCTGTAAACCCGGGTTTTTTTCCATGTCCACGGATGCCCTCGATGCGCTTGATTTCCTCGCGCCGGTCTCCCCGGTTCATCACATGATCAATTGCCACCTCGAAAAAAGGGGTCAGTCCTTAGTATTAAGACTTCTGAGGTCATTTTGTTTGGATTGCGTGCAGGAGATGAGAGACGCGGGTCCATGTGCCCATCCTGAGAGTGCCGGCATTCCATTTCAAGCTCATCGTCATACCCGCCATAATCCCTTTTCCGGTTTTCTCATTTTCTCTTGGTGCAAACCGCAGGCGGGCCGGTTCGGGGCAACCACGAGGCTCTTTTCCCCCGATGCCCAGTCATGAAACGATGGTTTGTGGGGTGGATGCTGCTTTGCAGCCCGGCTGTGTGGGCCGACCTGGTGGTGGTGCAAAAAGTTGAAGAGAGCGGGCCGGGGAAACAGACCGGGGTAATCACGCTTAAGGTGAAGGGGGACAAAATCCGCGTCGATGTTTCGCCGGAGATCAGCCTGATCCTGGACACGGCCTCGGGCGGGACCATCACGCTTCAGCATGCGCAGAAAACCTTTATGGAGGTGAGCGGCACTGCGGCGCTGCAACTTTCCCGCAAAATGGAGCGTCTGCACGAGGCTCGGGAACGCGCGGGGATCACGCAAGCGCCCGTGCGCCTGGAACCCACGGGTAAACGCGAGACCATCGCGGGGCAGGAAACCCGGGTATACACCGCCCAAAGCGGGGCCGTCAAATTGACCTATTGGATTGCACAAAACAGCCCCGACACGGAGAAGTTCATGAACCTGCTCGCCCTGTTGCGCAAGGCCCCGATGGTCCAACTCGCCAGCGGGGTGACGCTTTTCGATCCCGACTTCAAATTCCCCGGAATCCCCATGAAAACCGAGATGGGGATGCCCGATGGACGCAAGATCACCACCACGATTGTTTCCATCAAAGAAGAGCCGTTGGAGAATATCGACTTTACAGTGCCGCCCGGTTATCGTTCGCTACCAAAGCCAATATTTGGCTCCGACCCACCCCTGAATACCCCATGAAAATCATCGTTGCCGAGGACGATCCCCTGTCGCAAGAGATCATCGTAAAAATTCTCAAGAACCTGGGACACGACGTGCGCGCGTTCCCGTGCGGAGCTCAAGCCTGGACCTCTTTCCAAGAAGAATGGGCCGATGTGATTTTTAGTGATTGGGTCATGCCCGGGATGGACGGCTTGCAATTCTGCCGCAAGATCCGGCAATCCGAATCCAAGAATTATGTTTATTTCATTCTGGCAACCGGGGGCCGGACCAGCGACACCGACCATGATGCCGCCGTGCGCGCCGGGGTGGATGACTTTTTGATCAAGCCGATCAACCCGGACGAAATCTGGCGGCGGCTCTTTGTCGCCAAGCGCATTCTGGAATTCACCCGCCACATCCGGCAGATGAAAGCGTTGCTGCCCGCGTGCATGTATTGCAAAAAAATGCGGGACGACAGTGATTACTGGGAGAACTTCGAAGCCTTTATCCAGGAGCAGCCCACGGAGGATTCCAACGCCTTTGTCTGCCCGGACTGCCAGCATTCAAAGGCTGCCGGATTGAATCCGGCCCACTGACGTCCTCGATGGAGAAGGACTACAAAGTCAAACTCGAGGTGTTCGAGGGGCCGCTGGATCTATTGCTTTATTTGATCAAGCGGGACGAGATCGATATTTACGATATTCCCATCGAGCATATTACTCGACAATATTTGGAATATTTGGAGGCATTCCAGGTGCTCGATCTGGAAATCGCGGGCGAGTTCGTCGTCATGGCGGCCCACCTCATTTACATCAAAAGCCGCAGCCTCCTGCCCGTCCACCAGCAGGCCGAGGAGGAGCGGGAGGACGAGGCCGATCCGCGCTGGGAGCTTGTCCGCCAACTCCTGGAATACAAGAAATTCAAGGAAGCCGCCGGGCACCTTGGCGAGCGAGAGATTCATCAAGGCAACTTGTTCGCGCGCGTCCCCGAAACGCCGGAAGTCCAGACCGAGCGCCCCTTGGTCGAAGTCAGCATTTTTGACCTGATCAACGCCTTCCAAAAGGCGCTCAAGCGGCTCAATAAGACGGAGGATTTCCGCGAGATTTTCGCGGAGAACTACACCGTCTCCGACAAGATCGAGTTCGTCTTGAAGATGACCGTTTCGCGCATTGCGCTGAGGTTCAGCGAGCTCTTCGCCACCGCCGCCTCGCGCACAGAGATTGTGGTCACATTCCTTGCTCTTTTGGAATTGATCCGGCTCAAGCAAATCGCCGTGGCCCAAGGCGAGGAGTTCGGCGAGATCGAGTTGCGGCGACGGGAGTGAGAGGGCCGGGATCGCCCGAAATTCTTTCCGAAGGTGGATCGTGCGCTCCGCGCGCGATTCCGGGGAGGGGCGGAGTCTGCGGAAAAATCAGCTCCCTGCGCTCGATGTGCTTTGGAAATCGCCCGCGGAGCGGCCGATCCACCCGCCCCCCACATCCGAACTCAGGAAATCAGGAGAGGAAAAGACAGGATTTCGCGCAAAGAACGCAAAGGACGCAAAGTTTGACAAGCAATGCTCCTCCTTTGCGTCCTTTGCGCATCTTTGCGCGAGTATCTCCTTTAGAGCATTTTCGTTTGACGTTGTCGCATTGATTGTGCGCTGAAAGCGCAAGGGAAACCAGCCCAGGGCAGAGCGCAGCGTC
>CAIYQA010000285.1 GCA_903928175.1 uncultured Spartobacteria bacterium
CGTGCCTTCGTGTGAAAAAACAAAAGCCGTGCTCGTTTACCAGAGCCGTCCTGTTCCTGGCGGCATGGATGATGGGCACATCGGCTCTTCAGGCTCAAATGCCTCAATTCAAAGCCCCGCCGCACATCGGCTACCTCTTTCCGGCGGGGGCGCAGCACGGCACCCCTTGTGAGATCGTGGTGGGCGGGCAGTCCCTGAATGAAGTCAAAGAAATTTTGGTTTCCGGCAGCGGGGTAAAGGCGACAGTGGGTAAATATTCAAAACCGCTTTCCCCGCAGCGGCGCAACAAACTTCGCGATATTCTGGAAGAAGCCCGCAAAAAGGCGATGGAGGCGAAAGATTTTCCGTTTCTCAAAGGACCAGCGGGCCGGGATGAATTCGTCATGAAAACCCTGAAAGAGGCGGGGGCCACCGACGATGAAATCACGGAGTTTCTGATGAACCGCAAGCAAGGGGCGGACCCCAAAAAGCAGCCCAACCTGCAAATTGCGGAGACGGTCAAGCTCCAGTTGGAAGTGGACCCGGACGCTGCGCCTGGCCCGCGCGAGCTTCGCGTCCTCAATGCCAACGGGCTCTCCAATCCCCTCGCTTTCTGCGTGGGCAGCCTGCCGGAACAGCGCAAGGCGGGGCCGCTCGGGAAAACCGTGGACACCGCGATGAAGCTGGTTTTGCCGACGGTGATCAATGGCCAGATTTTGCCGGGAGAAGTGGACCATTACGCGTTCCAAGCCCGTCGCGGCGCTCATGTGGTGATTGCGGTTCAAGGCCGCGACTTGATCCCTTATCTGGCCGACGCCGTTCCCGGCTGGTTCCAGCCGGTGGTGGCAGTTTACGACGCCCAAGGCCGGGAGGTCGCTTACGCCAACGATTACCGCTTCAGCCCCGACCCGGTCTTTTGCTACGACGTTCCAGCGGATGGCTCCTACCTGCTCGAGATCAAGGATGCGCTGTACCGCGGGCGCGAGGATTTCGTGTACCGCGTCACCGTGGGCGAAATCCCGTTCGTGACCGGCATATTCCCAATGGGAGCACGCGCAGGAGCCGCCTGCACCGTGGATGTGGCGGGCTGGAACCTCCCGCGCACGCGCGCCACGGTAACTCCCAAGGAGGGCGAAGGAGTGCATCGGGTGGAAAACCTCAGCAACGGTTTCGTGATCGGCGACATCGCCTTCGCAAGCGACACCCTGCCTGAAATCCTGGAAAAAGAACCCAACAACGATCCCAAGGAAGCCCAGGAACTGAAGCTCCCCGTCACGATCAATGGGCGCATTGATACCCCGGGCGATGTCGATGTGTTCGCCTTTTCATGCCATGCCGGGGACAAGATCGTGGCGGAAGTCGTGGCGCGCCGCCTCAATTCCCCGCTGGATTCGTGGGTCAAACTCACCGATGAAACCGGTTTGCAGGTGGCCTTCAACGATGACCGGGAAGACAAAGGCTCCGGCCTGCTCACCCATCAGGCCGATTCGTATCTCGCTTACACGATTCTGGCCGACGGGCGGTACTTTCTTACCATAGGCGATTCCCAGCACAAGGGCGGCTCCGATTACGGCTACCGTCTGCGGATCAGTTCGCCGCAGCCGGATTTCGCGTTGCGCATTGTCCCTTCCAGCCTCAATGCGCGCGCGGGCGCCACTCTCCCTGTAACGGTGTACGCGTTGCGCAAAGACGGCTTCGCGGGCGAGATCAAGCTGGCTCTCAAAGACGCGCCGGAGGGGTTCGTTTTGCAGGGAGGGAGCATCCCGGCGGGCCAGGACAAGATCCGTGCGACGCTGACTTTCCCCCCGACGGCTGCCCCCGAACCGGTAACCCTCGCCCTGGAGGGGAGCGCAACCCTGGGGAAAAACACAGTGGTGCGCCCGGTGATCCCGGCGGACGACATGCTCCAGGCCTTTATCTATCATCATCTCGTACCGGCAGAGGCGCTCTACGCCGTCATAACCGAAGGCTTCACCCGGGCTTTGTACCAGCCTCCCCCGGAAGGCCTCAAACTGGTCCCGGGGGAGGTCACGAAAGTGATCCTCTCCAACCCGGCTCGCAGACAGTTTATGCAAGACCAGATGAAATTGCAGTTGAGCGATCCGCCAACCGGCATCAGCGTGGAGAAAATCTCGCCCGATCCCAAGGGGCTCGCCGTTACTTTCCGCACAAACGTCAAAGTCCCGCCGGGAACGCGCGGGAATCTGATCCTTGAGGCCCTAGGCGAAATTCCCAAGGGCAAGAACAACAAATCCATGGGCGGGAGCATTTCCCTGGGGTACCTGCCGGCGATTCCGTTCAAAGTGTCCGAACATTGACGCGCAGAGCGATTGACCAATCAGGATTGGTTGATATGTTCACAAGTGCATGTCGTCCATCGTCAAATCGCTGAAGCTCCTCGCGGATCCCACGCGGCTGCGCCTGCTGCTGCTCCTAGGCGAGGAGGAGCTCTCCGTGGCGGAAATCCAGGAAATCCTGGGAATGGGCCAGAGCCGCATCTCCAGCCATTTGGCCCAGTTGAAAGCCGCGCGCCTGGTGCTGGACCGGCGGGCGGGCAAAAACATTTATTATGGGCGCTCGGGCCACCATGACGGCCCCTTCAAAGAGATCATTGCGGCAAGCGCCGGGGATCTCCCGGAGGCGGCGCACGACCAGGCGGCCTTGAAGCTCATCCGCAAAAAACGCCAGGACCGGGCGCGCGAGTATTTTAATAAACTGGCGGGAAAATTTGGGCGCAGTTATTGCCCGGGGCGCTCCTGGAAAGGCTTTGCTCACATGCTGCTGGCGATGATCGGGCCGATCACCGTCGCCGATCTCGGGGCGGGCGAAGGAACGCTCTCGCAACTGATGGCCCGGCGCGCCAAGGCGGTGATCGCCGTGGATAACTCGGAGAAAATGGTCGAGTTCGGCGCGAGTCTCGCCCGGGAGCACGGGTTCCAAAACCTGGAATACCGCCTGGGCGACATTGAGGAGCCGCCGATTGCGGAGGCGACGGTCGATCTCGCGCTCTTAAGCCAGGCGCTGCACCATGCCGGGAGCCCGGCGCGGGCCATCGCCGCGGCCCATCGCATTCTCAAACCGGGCGGGCGGATCGCCATTCTCGACCTGCTGGCGCATCAATTTGAAAATGCCCGGGACATGTACGCCGATCTCTGGCTCGGGTTCACCGAGGTGCAACTCGACAACATGTTGCGCGAGGCCGGTTTTCGGGAGATCGACATCAGCGTGGTCGATCGGGAGCCGGAGAGCCCGTATTTTCAGACCGTCTTTGCGACCGGCGTGAAGTAGCGCTCCGTGTTGGGCGCAATGGGGTGCAATTAAAAGTGGTGTAATGTGGAGACTTTGCATTCAGCGCCAACGGCGCGACCCCATTGTGCGAGCCGAGGATCCTTTACACTTTAGACCGGGCGGATGGTTTACACTTTTTGCCCCAGTTC
>CAIYQA010000286.1 GCA_903928175.1 uncultured Spartobacteria bacterium
CAGCCCAGGGCAGCGCCCTGGGTATGCGTGTGAGAGAGCCGTGCCCTGCAAGGGCACTGGGAAACGCTCGTGCTCAATCCGCTCCCCCTTACCAGCGCCCTTGCAGGGTGCAACCGGTTGTTGCGCGGCACCCAGGGCGACGCTGCGCTCTGCCCTGGGCTGGTTTCCCTTGCGCTTTCAGCGCACAATCAATGCGACAACGTCAAACGAAAATGCTCTAGCGCCGTTGGCGCTCAGGCAAACCACTTTTAATCACGCCCCTCTAAACGTCTGAAGCGATGTGCGAATTGTCTCCCGTGAGCGCTTTACTGTAAACCCCCATGCCGAATTCCCGCAAGAGATGGTCCCAGTGCCATCGGATGGGAGTTCCGCGAGGCAACTTCCGCGCGATGCACGCCAGGTGCAAAAGACACCGATTGGCTTTGTTCATGGCTTATCACTGCCTCCCTATTAAAGGTTTCGTGTGTCGGGGAGGGACGGACGGCTTGCTTTAACCCATCAGAAATTGGAGGAGCCCCAACCTTTCGATTCGCTCACTCCACGGCTGGCACCGGGTATTCCGGGTAGCGGCTCTGGAGTTCGTTGAGGGTCTTGGCGGCTTGCGCGGTGTCCCCGGCTTTTTTATAGGCGATGTAGGCTTGGGCGTACGCCTTTGGGGTGAGTTCCGGGTCATCGCCAAACACCAGGGTGACGGTCAGATACAGCTTGGCAGCGTTGATGAAATCGGCGCGCGCCAGGGCGATGTCGCCCGAGAGCATCCGGCCCTGGGCGTTGAGTCGGCCTTCGGGTTGCAGGGCGAGGGCCGAGTCGGCGGATTTCTGAGCATCGTCCAACTGTTTTGCCGCGAGTTGCGCTTCACCGAGGGCGAGGTGCCCGGTGGCTTGCTGGGACGGTTCGCTGACTTTGCCCAAGTAAGTTTTGAGCGATGCTTCGGCCTCGGTCCATTTGTGCAGGCGGGTGCGCACGCTGCCCAGCATGAGCCAGTCCTCGGGTTGCAAAACCGCCCCGTTCTCCTGGCTGGTCAAGCGCGCAAGGTATTTTTCCGCATGCGCGGCATCGCCCGACTTGAAGAATTCGGACCCGAGCCAGCGCAGGATCTCGGCGGAAACTTTTGCCCCGGTCGTCTGATCGACTTCGGCTGCCGTGGCCGCGCGGTCTTCGAGGAGGTAATGGGACTGGAGAAGGAGCCGGGCCGCTTTGTCGCCGAAATGTTCCTTGTCGAGTTTGCGCGCGACTTGCAGGGCGGGAATAGCTTTCTTGTAGTTCTTGGCCTCAAACGCGGCCCAGCCGATCCAATAATTCGCCTGGCCCGCCCGGGGGCTGTCGGGGAACTCGCTCAACAGCCGCGCGAAGGTTTCCGCCATTGCCGCGTAGCCGTCCTCTTTGGCGCCGAGGATGAGCGCTTTTTGTTGAAACGCCAGCTCCCGCTCCTTGGAGGCCTTGGGGTAGCGGGAAAGAAGGTGGTCGAAGTCGGCAAGGGCGGCTTTCAAGCTCAAGTTCTGCTGGGGGCTGCCCGAGGGCTGGGTCAGCGCGGTTTGCTGGTAGCTCAATGCCCGTTGGGCCAGCGCAGTGGGAGCGAGTTTGTGGACAGGGTATTGATTGATGAACGCCGAGAACGCCTGGATGGCGGAAGGGTTGTCCCGAGGCTGCATTTGCGTGTAGCACCAGCCGAGCTTGAAGAGCGCCTCGGCCTTGAGGGCGGAAGGGAGCGCCGAAGTTTCCAGTGTCGCGTAAACCGGAGCTGCCGCCGCGTATTGTTTGGCTTTGTAGAAGGTCTCCGCCTTCATCAGGGTGAGCTGGTCGCGCTTGTCGCTGGCTTCGGGATTTTGCGCAAGGTAGGCGTCCACTTC
>CAIYQA010000287.1 GCA_903928175.1 uncultured Spartobacteria bacterium
TCCAGACCCCTCTTCCAGACCCCTCTTCACAGAGCCGGACTTTTTGGATGCGAGGGCGGTGTTTTCCTGAGCGCCAACGGCGCGGCTCCATACCAGCCTGGGGCAACGCCCCAGGACCCGGAGTGGAAAAAAGCCAGGGCTGAAGGCCCGCACCATTTCCCCGCGACAGTTGGCATGTCTCGAAAAAAATTTACGCAATCGGTGCCCGTAGGGTGGATCGGCCGCTCCGCGGGCGATTCCGGGCAAGCGCGTCAAAACCCGTCTTCTCTTTTGTGTTTTTTGCGCCTTTTTGCGGCCAATCTGTTTCAAGCCTACTCCACGATGGTCTTTCCCTGCTCGATCCGGCGTTTGTAAGCCCCCTCTTTTCGGTTCAACGCCGCCTCATAGGAAGCGTCCAGCTTCCGCATTTTGGCAAATAGCGCCGTCAAATAGTCGCGGGCGGCGGTTTTGTAAGCCTCGCTCCCTTCCGGCTGGGCATTCATTTTTTCGAGCAACGCGGCCACATGCGCATCCTTCAGAGCCCGCTCCTTGAGCTTGAGATACCTCGTGTCTCCCGGGATGGTGAACAAGGCTTCAGGAATAACCGTTTTGGGAAGCACAGCCGGGGGAGTGGCTTTCGGGGTTGCGGAGGGAACCGGTGTGGCTGTGGGTTTTGGCGTGGCTGTAGGTTTCGGTGCAGCCGACGGTTTTGGCGTGGGTTTTGGCGTGGGTTTTGGCGTGGGCTTTGGCGTGGGCTTTGGCGTGGGCTTTGGCGTGGGCTTTGGCGTAGCTGCCGGGGTTGGCGTGGCCGTAGGTTTGGGGGTCGCCGTTGGTTTGGGCGTGGCCGACGGTTTTGGTGTGGGCTTTGGCGTAGCTCTCGGAGTTGGCGTCGCCGTAGGCTTGGGTGGGGCTATTGGCGTGGCCTTCGGTTTAAGCGTGGTTTTAGGCTTGGGAGTGGCCGTGGGTTTGGGCGCAGTCGGTTTCGCTTTTTCAGAAGTCCCGATCCCGAAAAGGCGGCGGAAGAAACCGAAAAATCCCCCCCTCTTTTTGGGGGCAGGAGTTGCGCTGGGGGTCGGCGTTGCGGATACCCGTTCCGCGCGGTGAATGGGCACCGCATCGGTGTCCGGCCGGGTTGCCGTCTGCCGGGGTGTGGAAGAGGGGGAAGGTTCGCCGGGGGTCACTGTGATCTGGGCCAAAGCGGGCGCGGCGCACAACACCAGGACGAGAGAAATTCGTTTCATGGGAATGGGAAGAAAAAGACCCATAGCAGAGCTTTGCCCCGGGGGCAAGCGGAGCGATCGCCGCGGGGCGAAGGCATTCACACGAAGGCCACAAAAGACCCGACGAAGGCACAAGATTTGATGCCTCTTTTCTCCTCCTTCGTGCTCTTCGTGTCCTCTGTGGTGAATCTCTTGCTGCTTCCGTCTTGCGTGGCGAAAAAATTGGCCGATATTACTTTTTAATGTCCGCGCCACTTTCTGAACCGTTTCGCCGCTGTTGGGCTGAGGTGGATTTGAACGCTCTCCGCCACAATGTGGCGGCGATCCGCGAACATGTGGGGGCAACTGTCGGGATCATGGCCGTGGTCAAAGCAAACGCGTATGGTCACGGCGTTGTGGAACTTGCCCGCGAGCTGCGTTATCTGGTGGAAATGTTCGGCGTGGCGAGTGTCGCCGAGGCGTTGCAACTGCGCAGGGTGGCTCCCCAGACGGGGATTGTCGTTCTCGGTCCGGCGCTGCCGGAGGAACGCGAGGCGCTTTTGCGCAATGCTTTCATCCCGGTGATTTCCTCGCTGCCGGAAGCCAAAGCCTACTCCAAACTGGCGGGCAGCCTCAAAAGCGCCTCCCCGTTTCCCGTGCACCTGAAAATTGACACCGGGATGGGCCGCATTGGCGTCTGGCATGAGGAAGCCCTGGAAGTCGCGCAGGCCATTGCCGCCTTGCCGGGCCTCCAACTTGCCGGCGTGGCGACGCACCTGCCCGTAGCGGACGAGAACCCGGAAGCAACACGCGCCCAGCTTGTCCAGTGGGAAAACTGGGTTGGCGATCTGCGCAAAACAGGCATGGCGATCCCTGTCGTCCATGTGCTCAACAGTGCCGGGACGATCCTCTTCAATGCCCGGCACGCTTCCGGCGGCGATCTGATCCGGCCCGGCCTGATTCTTTACGGCAGCTCGCCTGTGGCGGAATTCCAGGCGCGCCTGCGGCCGGTGTTGGCGTGGAAATCCCGCATCACCCTGCTGCGCCAGGTCCCCGCAGGCCGTAGCGTGAGTTACGGCGGAACGTTTGTCACCCCGGCTCCGATGCGGATCGCCACTGTTTGCGCCGGATATGCCGATGGGTATTCCCGGCATCTTTCCAACGTCGGTGCGCAAGTGCTCATTGGCGGGCAACGCTGCCCCTTGCTTGGCCGGGTGACGATGGATCAAATTTTAGTGGATGTGAGCGGGGTGCCGCAAGCCGCCGTGGGCGACGAAGTAGTGCTGATCGGCAGCCAGGGAGGCGAGGAGATCACCGCCGCCGAACTCGCCGCGAAAGCTGGAACCATCCCGTGGGAGGTTTTCACCACCATCAGCAGCCGGGTCGTCCGGTATTATATCTAGACCAGTTTCGGTTTCATTTGTCGCATTCCTCTCGCCCCGAAGGGGCTGAGTAAAACAGCCTAGGGCAGCGCCCTGGGGGTATGCGTGTGAGAGAGCCGTGCCCTGCAAGGGCACTGGGAAACGCTCGTGCTCAATCCGCTCCCCCTTACCA
>CAIYQA010000288.1 GCA_903928175.1 uncultured Spartobacteria bacterium
ATCGATCCGAAGAAGGTGACACGCTCAGCTCTCGAGAACGCGGCGTCCGTTGCTGCCATGTTCCTCACGCTGGAAGTGGCCGTCTGCCAACACGCGAGACGCGTGCGCTCCCCGGAACCCCCCAATCAAATACATCCCGCTTTTGAGGACGACCGGCTTGACCAGGTAAACGCCGGACGCGATCCAGAGTTCGGCGGGGGCATCGGGCCGGGCGTTTTTTTGGCCCCGTCGAGATAAAAACGGGTTTGGGCCGGAAGGGTGGGAGCGGCATCCCTTGGGGCGCAATCGAAGAGAGAGGGCACCGGTGGACGCGCGGCGGGCGGGGCGATCAGCGGCAGAGCGGCCTCGGGGCTCCGCGAGGAAGCAGGTAGGGCATTGCCGGGTGCTCCCGCCAGTGCATGCGCCGCAAAAACCAGCAGAAAGCATAGGGAGTTAGGGAATGCGCGCATTCTTCCCTTGTTCTGCTCGTCGGTCCTGCTTTCGTCAAGGTACAAGGGTTGACTCGTCAGTAATGTTCCTGCTCGGCGCTGGATACCGTGACATTCCTCAAAAATGCCGTTCCGCAGCTTCACATCGGCAGCGAGGCCCCGCGTCGCACCAAAAACCCAGATTACGATCAACAACCAACGTCGGCAGTTTGGTTTTTCCATGCGAAACCCACCGGGGAGCGCAAGGGCATTTGCAGGTTGCGCTGGTTGATATTCCTAAAAAAGAGAATGCTAGAGGGTGAAAGAGGTGCAGAATCCCCTATGGACAAATACGTCTGCCCATTAGATATGTAGGATATGAAACTTTCGAGCCGGACGGATTATGCGCTGCGCGCGCTTTTTAACCTGGTGGAGGCCGGAGAGGAGCAGCTCGTCTCCACACGTCAACTAGCGGAGCGCAACGACATCCCCAAAAAGTTTTTGGAGCAGATTTTAATGGAGATGAAGCAGAAGGGGTGGATCGTGAGCGTCACCGGGAAACGGGGTGGCTACCGACTGGGCAAGCCCCCCGGCCAGATCACCATGGGCGAGGTGATCCGGCACTTCGACGGAAGCCTCGCTCCCATCGCGTGCGTCTCTTCCACGAGCTACAAGTGCTGCTCGCAGGAGGCGGTCTGCCGGTTTCGGCGGCTCTTTCTCGATATCCGCAACTACGCCGCCCGCTCGATGGACGAGGCGACCCTGGAAGCGGTGTTCAAGGCCGAACCCGTGACGCGCGAAGAGGTCTTTAAGGAAGCGCTGATCTACGGCGCTGGGATTTAAGGCGATTCCGGTTCGGATGGCCATTCACCCTTGCAGAGGCTGTGTTTCACAGAAAAATGCGATGCCGTTCATCGAAACGCTTTAGGGAACGTTGGCAAAGCGGAGCGTAGCACCCTCCCAAAGCAGGCTGTGAGTTCCCTGGCTCTCACCGCACACCCCTCCAGCTCAATAAAAGTGAAAATAATTTCAAAAATCCTCTTGACCTATTCCTCCCACCTATTTAGTAGGTATTCGCAAGTGGCGCTGCGTGCGCTTCTTCTAAATTAAAAAACCAACAACCTGACTCCATGAAAACAAACTCCTTGCTCTGGTCCGCGCTGGCGGCCGTTCAAATCCTCAGTTTCCCGCTTGCAGCTCAAGCCGCCGACGGAACTTCCTCCAAAGAAACCACACAAGTGGTTGCCACCACGCCGGAGAAAGCGCCGCCGCTTCCCCTCCATACCATTGAAGGCGTGGGCGGAATTGTGATCACCCCGGTGGCCTATCTGGTCAACCCCGGGCCCGCAGGAACGACCTTCGGCCTGCCTTCCACTTCCGTGACCTACGTCAAAGCCAACACCAAGAACGTCGAGACGGCGGCAATCACCGAAACGCTCTTCGGGCGGGTGGAACTCGGCTACGCCGCGAGCCGCTTCGGGGTCGGCAACCTCGTGGACGAGGTGCGAGGCGTGACCGGCATCGGCATCGACAACCACGTGGTCGTCCACAACTTCAACGCCCGCGTGCTGGCGTTGCCGGAAAACAGCTTCGACCTGCCGCTGCCTGCGGTGACGGTCGGCGCTGCCTACAAGTACAACGACGGAATCGGCGGCATCAACAAGCAACTCGGCGGCGCCCTGACCGGCATCGGGTACGATAGCAACAGCGGCACGGACTTCACGCTGACGGCCACCAAGGCGTTCCCGCACGTCTTCGGGCGTCCGCTGCTCGTCACGGCGGGGCTGCGCCTGAGCGAAGCCGAGCAGCTCGGCTACCTCGGGTTTGGCGACACTTATCGCACGACCTTTGAAGGCAACATCGCCTACGGCATCCTCGACTGGCTGTGGCTCGCGGCGGAATTCCGCGGCAAGGCCAACGCTTACCAACAGATCACCAATCCCGCCAAAGATGGCGGCTACCTGATCGACCGCGAAGACAACTGGTGGACCGTGGGCGCGGCGTTCATCGTCAACCCGCACGCCACCGTCACGGTCGGCTGGGGGCACTTCGGCCCGCTCTTGAACACCACGGAAAACAAGGGCCTGGCGGTTCAGGCCAAATACGAATTCTAGAAATTTGGGAGGAACGTGTGGCCATTCCCCGCGGGGGCAACTGCTCCCGCGGGGACACCTCACCCCCCTCAAAAAATTCTGCTCGTGAAATTCGCGCAAAGAGCGCAAACCATATCAAGGAAACCCGATGAGCCTTCTCTCCAATATCGCCTCCGCGATCCTGGCGTCCTTCGCCCGAAATTCGAAAACCAAACTCACCACAACAGACAGTGAACCACCAACCCAACCCACATCTATGTCCCAACCACACTTTGAAACGCTCGCCCTCCACGCGGGGCAGATCCCAGACCCGACCACCGGCTCGCGCGCGGTCCCCATTTACCAGACCACTTCCTATGTCTTCAAGAGCACCGAGCACGCAGCGAATCTCTTCGCCTTGAAGGAATTCGGGAATATTTACACCCGCTTGATGAACCCGACGACGGACGTTTTTGAGCAGCGCATCGCAGCGCTCGAAGGCGGCACCGGCGCGCTCGGCGTGGCTTCAGGCCAATCGGCGATCAGCCTTGCGCTGCTGGCGATCACCCAGCCGGGCGATGAGATCGTCGCAGCCAACAATCTCTACGGCGGCACCTATTCGCTCCTGCATTACACCTTCCCGAAACTCGGGCGCAGCGCGAAATTCGTCAACTCGCAGGACCCCGAGGCGTTCCGCAAGGCGATCACCCCGCGCACCCGCGCCATTTACGCGGAGACAGTGGGCAATCCGAAGCTGGACGTGCCGGATTTTGAAGCGCTCGCGGCCATTGCCCATGAAGCGGGCATCCCGTTGGTGGTGGATAACACCGTGGGCGTCGGCCTCGTGCGGCCCATCGAGCACGGCGCGGATATCGTGGTGCTTTCCGCCACCAAATACATCGGCGGCCACGGCACTTCCATTGGCGGGGTGATCGTGGACAGCGGCAAGTTTCAGTGGAACAACGGGAAATTCCCCGAGTTCACCGAGCCCGACCCGAGCTACCACGGCCTCGTCTTCTGGGACGCGCTGAGCAATGTCCCCGGCGCGGGCAACATCGCCTTTATCATCAAAGTGCGCGTGCAACTGCTGCGCGATCTCGGCCCGGCGTTGAGCCCCTTCAACGCGTTCCAGTTCCTGCAAGGCTTGGAAACCCTTCCGCTGCGCATCACGCGGCATTCGGAGAACGCGCTGGCGGTCGCCCGTTTCCTCAAGGCGCACCCGGCCGTGGCCTGGGTGAACTACCCCGGCCTAGAAGACGCTCCGACGCACGCGCTGGCTGCCAAATATTTGAAGGGCGGCTTCGGCGGCATCGTCGGGTTCGGAATCAAGGGCGGGATCGAGGCGGGCAAACGCTTCATCAACAGCGCAAAGCTGCTCTCGCATGTGGCAAACATCGGCGATGCCCGGAGTCTCGTGATCCACCCGGCCTCCACGACGCATTCGCAGTTGACCCCGCAGGAGCAGGAAGCCACCGGCGTCACCGCCGATTACATCCGGCTCGCCATTGGGCTGGAAAACATCGAGGACATCACAGCGGATATCGACCAGGCCCTGCGCGCCGCGACGGCGTAGACAACCGAAAAAATCGGCCGCAAAAAGGCGCAAAAAACGCAAAAAGGAGAGCGGCCCACCTGGAGCACGAAGGTGGATCGACCACTCCGCGGGCGATTCGGGAGCGCGCGTGGAAAGCTCGTTACCAAGCTCCAGCTTGGTAATGCCGGTGTCTTCGAAGCTCCAGCTTCGCAACCGTGGAAGCGGAACCGCTTCACATATGAACCGGAGCGGGGGGGAACCCCTCTGTTCCATCTCTCGCCACGCTCTCGAGGCTGGAGCCTCGCAGACAAGCACATTCCCAAGCTGGAGCTTGGGAACGAGACGTGCCTCTTGCGCCTTTTTGCGGCCCATCCCATTTATCGGCAGACCCACTCCGCGAACGGATGCGCCTGGCGGCATTCCGGGCAGCCGGTCACCGGCGAAGCGCCACCGCAACCGGGGCAAACCGCGCCGTGGGCAAAAGTGTCAAACGGCTGACGGCAGTCGGGGCAAACCCACGCCCGGGCCTGAAGCGGCTGCGCACGGCAGGAGGGGCATGCAAACCCGGCGTGCCGGGGCATTTTGGCGAGCGCCGACAGGTTTTTTGCCTCCCGGAACCCCCGCCAACACTGGCTCAGCAGAAAAAACGCCATGATGCCGATCCAGAACGAAAAGAAATGCCTGGCCACGGCAAAGACGACCAATCCTGCCGTTCCCACGACGCCGAGGGTCGCCGCCACATACAGGCTGCGGGAGCGCCCCAGCACGAACCACAAGAGCGCCCGCAGGATTTGCCCGCCGTCGAGCGGATAAATGGGCAGCAGGTTGAAGGCGAGGAGGCTGAAATTAATCCACCAGAGCCGCCAGAGAAAATGCACCGCCGATGCCGGGAGGGCCGACCCGTGCAGAAAAGGGTTCACAACGCTCAAAAGCACGAGCAACCCCACATTCACCAGCGGCCCGGCGGCAATGCTCCAGAGCACCGCCCCGGCGCGCGGCGGCGGGTTGACGAATGCCACGCCGCCCAAGGGCCAAAGGATGATCTGGTCGGCGTTCCCGCCCACTTGTCGGCAAGCCAGCGAGTGGCCGAACTCGTGCAGCAGCACAATGCCAAAGAGCGCCAGGTATTCGGCGATATTCCAGCCCAGCGAAGGGTATTGGCTGGAGCGTTGACTGAGTTCGTACACCGCCACCAGGAACCACGACCAATGCAAAAACACGGTAATCCCAAAGACGCGGAAAAGGCGAAATTGTTGCTGGGACATCCCAGAACCCATAGACCAGTACCACCCCGGGAACAAGCTCCCCGGAAACAGACTTGTCTATTTTTGTTTGCAAACGCTCGTTTTTTGCATAAACCGCTCGCATGCCTAAAACCGATAAACCCACCACACGTAAACCCAACGCAGCATTAATGAAGCCGGTGCAACCCGATGCAGCCCTCTCGGCCATCGTCGGATCGACACCGATTCCCCGGGGCGAGCTGACCAAGAAGCTCTGGGACTACATCAAAAAGAACGGCCTCCAGGACCAGACCAAGAAGACCCTCATCAACGCGGACGCCGCGCTGAAGGTTGTATTCAACGGCAAGGCCCAGGTTTCCATGTTCGAAATGACCAAGCTGGTTTCCGGGCACATCAAGTAGATGGGCCTCGGCACAAAAAACCGACAAAACCAGACGGCCGAACTCTGCAAGGACCACCTGCGCGCCACTTATGGCGATCAGTTGGTCCTTGTGGAGGATTTCGTCCGCGAGATCGAAGGGGTCGGCAAAGCGTGTGATCCCACGCGCTGGGGGCAGTTCACGGACCTCTCCCGCGATGTCGATGCCATGTTTGCGCGGCTCGACGCACAGTTCAACAAGTGGTTAAACGGGGACCTCTAGCGCCCCCGCTCAAGAAACAACTCTCCATGGCACAGCCCAATTACGCTTTCGAAAAACGCAGGAAAGAGTTGGAGAAAAAGCGCAAGAAGGAAGAAAAGAAACGCGCCAAGCTGGAGAACAAGGATACCCCGGAATCGCCGGATCAGCCTTCCGCTTCCAGCTAGAGCCGGGGCCTGCGGAGGGTCCCGCCGTATGAGCAAAAACATCGCCTCTCCTTTGATGAAGGGCGATATCGCCCCTGTAGGCCAAAACTACAAATGGTGGGTCGTCGGGATGCTGTGGGCGATTTGCTTCTTCAATTATGCAGACCGCCAGGCGTTCTTCGCCGTCTTTCCCGCGCTCAAGGCGGAATTCGGCTTTGACGCCGTCCAGTTGGGTCTGCTTGGGTCGGCTTTTGCGTGGATCTATGCAGCGGCCGCGCCGCTTGCCGGGTTTGTGGGCGACCGCGCCCCGCGCAAACATCTCATCCTGGGCGGTTGCCTGTTCTGGAGTGGGATCACGGTCCTGACGGGGGGATGCGGTCGGCTCTGGCAGTTTGTCGGCGTGCGCGCCATGACAGGTCTTGGGGAGTCGGTTTATTTCCCCTCGGCGATGTCGCTCTTGAGCGATTACCACGGGCGGCGCACGCGCTCGCTCGCCTTCTCCCTGCACCAATCGGCGGTTTACATCGGCTCGATCGGCGGTAGCTGGCTGGGTGCCTGGCTCGCGGAAAGGCACGGTTGGAGAGTGGGATTTTACTTCTTTGGCGGGGTGGGAATTTTGCTCGGCCTCCTACTGTGCCGAGTGTTACTGGAGCCGAAACGCGGAGCCGCCGACGCCATGGACGCAGAGACGGCGCCTCCGGAGGACACGCATGGGGTGGCGCCTGCCTCGGCAGAAAAGCCGCTCGGCTTGGAAAAAACACTGGGGATGATTTTTTCCAAACCGACCGCGTTGCTGCTCATGGCCGTGTTCCTTTGCGCAAATTTTGTCGCCACGATTTTCCTGACATGGACCCCGATGTTCCTGGTCGATAAATTCCATTTCGGCATGGCCAAGGCGGGGTTGTTCGGCACCTTGTTCATCAGCATTGCCTCGGCGCTGAGCGTGCCGATCGGCGGCCTGCTGGCCGACCGCCTGGCGGTGCGCTTTGTTGGGGGCCGGATGTGCGTGCAGGCGCTCGGCCTGTTCGTGGGGGCGACGTTTGTGGTGCTCGTCGGCCTCACCACAAATATGACGACGCTTCTCGTCTCCATGACGCTCTTCGGCCTTTGCAAGGGGCTCTACGATTCCAATATTTTCGCGTCGTTGTACGACGTCATTGAGCCGCGCGCACGCGGCACTGCGGCAGGCATTATGAACACGGTCGGCTGGGGCGGGGGCGCGCTGGGTCCGGTCGCGGTCGGCTTCGCCACCAAATACGGGCGGCATGGCGCGGATACCCTGGCCAACATGAGCGAAGCCATTGCCTTTGGCGGGGTGATTTACATTCTCGGCGGCATTCTGCTGGTCACTGCGGCGATCCGGGTGAAACGGGACGCCGTCCACCGCGCCCCTGCGGCCACATAGGGGCGTGATTAAAAATGGTTTGCCTGAGCGCCAACGGCGCTAGCTGAGACCTATCAGATGGTTTGAGAAACATTGAATCACGCCGAAATAGCGTGAAATAGCCTTTAGATCAAAGACTTACGCAAGTTTGAATCACTCGAGACCGTTTTGGGAACTTTTGGGGGCAAATCCCCCGAATGGTCAAA
>CAIYQA010000289.1 GCA_903928175.1 uncultured Spartobacteria bacterium
CATCGATGCAGGTGAAGAGGTCGTTCTTGCAACCGATCCGGTGGATAAGGCCGTTGTTCTTGTCGACCAGCACCTCGACGTACTTGAGCTGGATCGATTCCATCGGGCAACCGGGAATGTCGTCAAATTTCAGTGCCCGCTGCCCGAGGGTGCGCAAAGGTTCCAGCGTGAAGATCCTCTCGGCTGACTGAAATGCCTCCGGGTTACCCAGAAGATGTTTCCCGAATATTTTACGATAGTTGTCGAACTCGGATTTGAGCTTGGCATGAATCCACATCTCTCCTGTCGCCGTGTTGATGCGCACGACGTCATCGTTCTCCGGCTCGAACTCGACGTGGGGATGATCACCTTTTTTGAAGACGGGCTGTCGGTGCTTCCTGCCACCGTGGATGATGACAAACCAGCGCACGTTGGCCGTTTCCCGGCTCGGGATGATTTCGCATCCGCTTTCCTGGTCCCCGAAGAATGTTCCGAGTTCGCGTTCGACGGCAGCCATGATGTCTGGCTCGAAACTAGCCGTGGAGATATCTACGCCGTTGGCGGGGACAAAGCACTTATAGCGGCGAACGTCCACGACCTGCTTTTCAAGCGAGGCCGACTCGAAAAGATCGGGGTGATCCAGATACGCTTGCAGGGCCAGATCGGCGGGTACGATTTTCTTCGGCGGTTCGTCGCCGTTCGCTCCGGCCGCCGCAAGATCACGCTTGAGGATTTCCGCACCGTGGATGTCGGACATCTTTCCCACGGCTTCCAACGCGTGGAGTAGCTCCTGCGGACGATCTTCGTCGTCGAGCAACGCCTTGGAGAGTGGGGAGAAGTCGTAGTCCCCTCGCTTTTTGATTTCTGGCGGCAGAGCGATGCCTTTTTTAGCGAGAAAATCGCTGAAGGGCTCAACCAGTCTTCGCAGAAGACCGCGCCCAAGCTGGCGGAGGATGGATGGGTTTACGAGACGGGAAACTGGTTTTCTTGGTTTCATAGTTATGGATTCTGATGTGATTAATTTCCTTTGGGTTCTGCCGTCGCATCCCAGCCGACGACCTTGCCGCCCGAGGCGATGACCGCGTCTTTGACAAGCACGCGCACGTCCATCATGAACGCGTTGGCGTCCTTGCCCGGCATCTCTGCCGGGATGGGTGCCCCGGACTCGTAAATCGCCCGGATATCCTTGGCCCTCAGTTTTGTGGAGCCCTTGTCCCGATAGTCGTAAGCGACTACCCAATCAGACAGGTGCTTCCGAATGATTCTCTCTGCCGAGAGGCTGTGAAGCGTATCCGCCGCTTTTTCCCGGATATTGTCGAGCGCACGCTGCCGCTTCTCGTCTTGTTCCTGCCTTGGCTCGTAAGGCTCCCATGAGAGAGGCAGAGCCAAATAGGTGTAGATGTGATTTCGCAAAAACCTCATCAGGTCGGCGACAGGCATGAGGGTGTCATACTCATCGCGTTTCAAATACCCGATGTAACGGGAGAGTGCTTTGACTCGAGTCCAATGCTCGGATTTGACGCCAGGCACCGAAGCAAGCCCTAAGACGCCCATCCACATTTCGTGAAAATCATGAGCCGCGCGCTGAATCGCAATAATCAGGTTCGCCACGTCGTACACGGGGTGGAACTCGTCTGGCTCTGGCGGCAAGATCGCCTTACCAGCAAACCTGAGGAAACTCTCCAGAGCATTCCGCGTGAGCTTATTCTCCTCCTTAAGCGGGTGCTGGATGCCGGAAAGAAACAGCAGGCGCTCAGGCACCAGCCTCTTCAGACTCGATTCAGCATCCCTGCCGAGTATTTTTCCAAGGGCCCTCGCGGCGTTGTCGAACGAGCCGATTACATGATTCTTCCGCGCCTTCGCGTCGGGTAGATTGTCTCCGCGCACCTCGTCAAAATGAGTGAAGCACACGAGCAGTTTTTGAGAGAGGCCGCTGGACACAACCGAACTCAACACCGCACAGGAAGCCGCCTGGAGAGGCTGGGCTGCGTTGTCGACCAAGAGAATGACGTCGGCCAACCTGAATCTCTTGGTGATTGAAGTCGAAACGCTGGAAGTGGAATCCGCCGTGTGGCCTATGCCTTGCCCATCCAGAAGAACGAGTTTGGGAATGGGGCCATCGTGCCACTTGGGTTTGAAAGGGCCGCGCACCCGAATGCCTTGGACCAGTGGCGTTAGGAGCTTTCCGAAATGCGGTGCGTAGTTGCTCGAAAACCTGTTTACCGCGTGGATGAACTCAAGCCGCTCCTCCGGCTTGGACTCCAGAGTCCATGTTGTCGGCCAACCATCGCGGCCACGCTGGACCGTGCCGAAGTTGAGGCCGTCGAACCGTACCTCCACCTGATCAACGATTTTGTCCACGATGTCGTGGAAGCC
>CAIYQA010000290.1 GCA_903928175.1 uncultured Spartobacteria bacterium
GATGGGCACATGGACCTATCTGAGCCTCCTCCTCCACAATAGTCGGGGCAAAGAAAAATGACCTGGGATCCTGCAAACCGGCGACTAATTTGGGGCCTGATTAGCCCAAATGAGGCATTTTTTGCAAAAAATGCGGACAAATAATCCGCGGGCGGAACCAGATGCGTAAGTCCTGAGAAATCAGGGTCTTACAACAGGAAAAGGATGGTGGGCAGGAATGGATTCGAACCATTGAAGGCGTAAGCCAGTGGATTTACAGCCTCATGCATTACTCTGGAACCTCAAAAGTATGACCAAATGGTGCTCATGACCTCGCTTCATGGGGTTTCGTCGATGCCTCTTTTCCCTCGCTTAGGATCGCCTTCGTTTCGGGCCTGGGCACGAGATAGACCGGTTTGAATGTTGCGAAGAATTCGGGGGGTGCCTTGACCCTTTTCCCGCATCCGTCCCGATTTGAACTACAAGAGGGGATGCCGCCTTGATGCAATCAAATACCGCCATCACTACGACTGCTGCCTTGCATAAAACATCGGAACTCAGCGCGTCATAAATGGCGATTTATGGACGCCTTTTGGAAATATAACGTCACTTGAGGCACTTAATAAAACAAGCATAACAAGCCATAAACGACGCTTTGTATTGACTTTTTCCAATTTATACGCCACTTATGACGTGTATGGAGTTTGATCCCAAGATGACCGACGAAGCGCTCTCGAAGCTGATCGGGGAGCGCCTTGCTGGCTTGCGGCTGGCGCGCAACCTAACGCAGGAGCAGTTGGCCGAACAAGCGGGTCTTGGCTTGAGGACGGTGCAGCGGCTGGAATTGGGAGCCGCGGCGACGCAATTATCCGGCTTTCTGCGTGTCTGCCGGGTGCTCGGCTTGATGGAGCACCTCGAAATGCTCATCCCGGAACCGGCGTTAAGCCCAATGGCGCAATTGAAATTGCAGGGCCACAAGCGGAAGCGGGCTACAGGCGGAAAGGCGTTACCAGCCAAAAAGAACAAATGGACGTGGGGTGAACCGGTATGATTGCGAAAGTTCAGCTTTGGGGTCGAACTATCGGCGCCGTATCGCTCGAACAAGGGCGGGACGTGGCGGCGTTTCAGTACGACCCGGAGTTCGCGCGCAGCGGCATTGAGCTTTCACCGCTGACCATGCCGTTGAGCGAGCGGGTGTATGAGTTTCCGGCGCTGCCACGCAACACCTTCCACGGCCTGCCGGGGTTGCTGGCGGATTCGCTGCCGGACAAGTTTGGCAATGCCTTGATCGACGCCTGGCTGGCCACACAGGGCCGCACGCCGGAAAGTTTTAGCGCGGTGGAGCGGCTCTGCTACATCGGCAAGCGCGGTATGGGGGCGCTGGAGTTCGCACCGGTGCGCGGTCCGAAGCCTCGCAAGGCAACGAAAATCGAAGTAGATGCACTTGTGCGACTGGCGGGCGAGGTGCTCACGCACCGGAGCAATTTGCAGGGGTATTTTCATGATGCCGGAAAGGAGAAGGCTCTGCGCGACATCCTGAGCGTGGGCACGTCCGCAGGCGGGGCGCGGGCCAAGGCGGTGATCGCGTGGAATCGCGTGACGAACGAAGTGCGCTCGGGACAGATCGCGGCAGGCGATGGGTTTGATTACTGGCTGCTTAAATTCGACGGCGTGTCGGGCAACAAGGACAAGGAACTGGAAGACCCGAAGGGCTACGGGGCAATCGAGTTTGCCTACCATCTGATGGCGAAGGCGGCAGGGATCACGATGAGCGAATGCCGGTTGCTGGAAGAAAACGGGCGGCGGCATTTCATGACGCGCCGTTTCGACCGTCTGGCGGGCGGGGAAAAGTTGCACATGCAATCACTCTGTGCGCTGGCGCATTTTGATTTCAACCAAGCCGGTGCCTACGCCTACGAGCAGGCGCTGCTGACCCTGCGCCAATTGAAGCTGCCGATGGCTGCGGTGGAGGAACAATTCCGGCGGATGGTTTTCAACATCGTTGCGCGGAATCAGGACGACCACGTGAAGAACATCGCCTTCCTGATGAACAAGCAGGGCGAGTGGTCGCTCGCACCGGCCTTTGACGTGACCTACAGCTACAATCCGTCCGGCTCCTGGACAGCCACGCACCAAATGACACTGAATGGAAAACGGGACGGATTCACGTTGGATGATTTCGAGGCGTGCGCGAAAGCGGCGCTGATGAAGCGAGGCCGTGCCGGGACGATCATCGAAGAGGTGCAGGCAGCTGTAAAACGCTGGCCGGAGTTCGCCGCGGAGGCACGCTTTGCGAACGAATGGCGGGACAAGATTCAAAGCACCCACCGGCTTTCTTTCCCGAATAAATGACCTTGGACGAACCTATTGCCAACTCGGCTACGGGCAGGTTTATCCGTCAGGGGGTCGTCTGCGATGCCGACACGGCCATTCGCTTATTCACCGAAGAGATCGGCGAATTTCTCTTCGAGCATGGCGAACTCTTTTTCGGTCAGTTGACTGAGATCTTTGGAGCGCGCCCGCTTGGAAAATTTGCCACCGCCCTGCCGCAAAAAGGCGATCAAGTTTTCGGCAATCTTGTCCGGCATGTCGAAATGCTCATCGATAAAGCTTTTCATGCGGTCGTGCCGTTCAAGATAGGCGACCTCTTCCGGCAGTGTTTTCTCCACCGTTTGCTGGACGCATTCGTAGAGAAATTCCGCCTGCCGCGTCGCATCAAAGTAGCGGTAGAGATCGACCGTTTCATTCAGGACATTGACGTTACCTTTTGGCGTTGGCTCCCATTCGATCATGTCCAGCCGAGGTTTTGAATAGGCTTCGAGTGTCTGCCGATAGTTCGAGATACGGTCCAGAATGACGGCGGAAACAGGAAACACGATGCCAGCCGGGGCAAACCCCTTTTCCGCCAAGACGTGATGAATCAAATAGCGGTGAATCCGTCCGTTGCCATCTTCAAAGGGATGGATGAACACAAAACCGAAAGCAATCACGGCGGCAGCAAGGACGGGGTCATAAGGACTTTCCGCCAGAATCCGGTTGGCATCGACAAGGCCATCGATCAAAGCCGGTATGTCCTCCCATCGCGCAGAGACGTGATCGGGGATAGGGGAGCCGGTCGAACGGTCGTGAACCCCGATAAAGCCGCCATCTTTCCGCCATCCCATCGAGATGAAACGTTTGTCGCCAATCACAACTTCTTGCAGCCGCAGCAGCTCGTCCGCAGTGAGCCTCCGCTGACCCGCCTCGCCAATCGCGCGACCCCAGCGCTCGGCGCGGTTATAGGGCGGCCTTTCGCCTTCGATGGCGTAGGAAGCCTTCGAATCCTTTAGAAGCAGGAAGGCGGCGGCGCGCGACAGAATATCGGCGTGGATTGCGCCTATTGACTTTTTTGCTTTCGCGCCGAGGTCCGCCGCGATGAGTGCTTCGAGTTTCGGCGTGCGCCGAACCAACGGGCAGAAATTGCGGGTGCCAGGAAGGTTGTTGCGAACCCGATGCCGCTTTGAGACGGTTGACGCCCCGGCATACTGAAAGGCGGAATCCAAGGCATCGACATAGTTGCCAGCCTTCGCGTCGGGAATGTCCAGCGTTTTCCCGGTCAGCCATTCGTAA
This sequence comes from uncultured Spartobacteria bacterium, assembly GCA_903928175.1. Taxonomy (GTDB): domain Bacteria; phylum Verrucomicrobiota; class Verrucomicrobiia; order Chthoniobacterales; family Chthoniobacteraceae; genus UBA695. The sequence goes on from CAIYQA010000290.1 coordinate 3,589, forward strand.
AAGAACCAGAGGCGACGCGCATAGGCCCCGGTTGGCTCATCTTTGATAATCCGCGCGATCTCGGCAGGCGGAACGGTGTCGAACAGCGCCTTGAGAACCGCAAGGTTGATGCCTTCGTTCTTGAAGGCAAAAGTCAGATGGCCCGCGAGTGTGTCTTCCGGCTTGTGCTTCGGAGTAAAGACGAGCCACGGTTCTTTCTCATACCGGCGATGTTTCGCGCTGATGGCGGCGAGGCGGTCAGGCAAGGGCAAACGCAGGCCGAAATGACCGATGAGGGCGCTATAGCCCGTCAGCGACATGTCTGCTTCCGGCAGAGCGAGGCCGTGAAAACTGCTTACAGTCTGTGCAAAAGGGTTATTCTGAGCCATTTTTCTGAAAATTGATTATCGCTGACTTTTGAAGATTGTCATGAAAATCGTTTAGAATCCATGAAAAACGATTACAA
>CAIYQA010000291.1 GCA_903928175.1 uncultured Spartobacteria bacterium
TCCCCCTTACCAGCGCCCTTGCAGGGCGCAACCGGTTGTTGCGCGGCACCCAGGGCGACGCTGCGCTCTGCCCTGGGCTGGTTTCCCTTGCGCTTTCAGCGCACAATCAATGCGACAACGTCAAACGAAAATGCTCTAGAGGCGCATCCCGAATCGCCCGCGGAGCGGCCGATCCACCGGGGCATCGCGATTCCCGTTTTTTTAATGTCCCTTGCGGCACGGTGTGGGGCTGCTGAACGATTTGGGTTTGTCCTCGGGGTATTTCTTTGTCGAAGGCCAGATGAGTCTCCAGGGCTGATGCTTTACGGTGTCGGTGAACTGCTCCGCGTTGTGGACGGTTCGGCTGATGCCCGGCCCGACGCTCCGCACGCTGCTCCTGAGGCCGCGCGCAGTGCTGTTGAAGTTCTCACTCGCGCGTCGGAAATTGCGAAGCGATACGCCGATGTCTTTGTTCTCCGCAAGCTCGCCGGTGAACTGTTCCGCGTTGGTGAGCATATTGGCCAGCGGGCTATCCTCGCCCGTAAGCGCCTTGAGATTATCAAACGTCTGCTGGAAGGCTCCGTCGGAACCGGTGAGTTGAAGCAATTGTTCGCTGAGCTCCCGGAAATGGGTGAGCGTGAGCATCAGGTCGGAGCCTTCCTCGGTCATTTCGTTGAGGTGCTCGGTGGTTTTTTGCAATCCTTGCATTGCAATCGTGGCGCTGCCCAGGACGGGATCGAGTTTCTCAAGCATCCTCTGTCCCACATCGGCCAGGCTGGGCTCGCGTTCGCCGATGAAACTGGTATCCCCCGTGGCGCGTCCGGAGGCTTCCTTGCCTTGGGTGAAATCGATGACTTGTTCGCCCAACAAACTGTATTGCAGCATGAGAACGCGCTCCTGGCGGTAGATGAGGGCGCTGCGGTCCACGGCCACCTCCACGATCACCGCCAAATCGGGCCGGGGCCTTTGGGATTGCGGCACGGGAGAAATCAGCCGCGACACCTGGCCGATTTTGCGTCCGGCGAGCATCACCGGAGCCCCTGCGTTGATCCCCCCGGCGTTATCGAAATAAATCCGGAAAATGCGCCGCTCGCCAGCCATTCCCGGTGCCTCCAAATAGATCAGCGCCGCCGCCAGCACCGCGGCGGTGATGGCCACCAGCAGACCGGTTCGGAGTTCGTTGCGGATGACAGCCATAAATGAAATTCAGCAGAAGGTCTCGCGCAAAGAGCGCAAAGGCCGCAAAGGGAGGAGTGAAAATTTCTGATCTTCTCCTTCAAGCTGGCACCGGTTTTCGAGTTTCGTTTTCACCAGATTCTGTCTTTGCGTCCTTTGCGTCCTTTGCGCGAAAATTTTCATGACCCACAAAGCGGCGGTCACTGGATCGGCCCCTCTGTGCGGCCCTCTATGAATTGTTCGACAACGGGGTTATGGCTGGCCCGAAATCGTTCGGGTCGGTCTTCTTCAATGATGCGCCCCTGGAAAAGCATCGCAATGCGGGTGGCGATGTGGAACGCGCTGGTCAATTCATGGGTGACGACGATGGAGGTGGTGTGCGCTTTCTCGGTGAGGCTGATGATCAGGTCGTCGATCACCGAGGAAAGCACCGGGTCGAGGCCCGTGGTCGGCTCGTCAAAGAGCAGGAGTTCGGGCTCCATCACCAACGCGCGGGCGATGGCCACCCTTTTGCGCATCCCGCCGGAAAGCTCGGCAGGCATGAGCGGACCGGTTTCCTCCATGCCCACCAGCGACAGCTTTTCTTCCACGATCCGGTCGATTTCCGCGCGGCGTTTATGCGTGAGTTCCTCCAGCGGCAGCGCCAGGTTGTCGCGCACCGTGATTGAGGAGATGAGAGCCGAGGATTGATAGACCATCCCGATCTTGTTCCGGGCTCCATTGATCTCGCGGCGCGAGCCGTGGCTCAGGTTGCGGCCCTTGAACCAAACCGTGCCCGACGAGGGCCGGAGAATACCGAGGATCAACCGCAACAGCGTGCTCTTGCCCGCCCCGCTCTGGCCCATGATGACCATCCGTTGCTTGCGTTCCACGCGCAGGTTGAGGTGGCGCAGGATCGGTTTTCCTTCAAAATCGAGATGCACTCCGCGCAATTCCACAATGGGCGGTCCGCTCCACGGTTCGCGTTCTGGGGGCGGGGCAGGATGGTCGCGCTCATTCATAGATGATGACCATCGCGATATTAAAAAACGTGTCCGCCGCGATCACCACGGCGATGGCGGCCACCACGCTGGAAGTGGTCGCCGTGCCAACCCCCGCCGCGCCGCAGCGCACCGTCAGGCCCTTGTAGCACGAGATCAGGCCGATAATAAGGCCGAAGAGGAAACTCTTCAGCACGCCGGCCACGATGTCGCGGACAATGAGATTTTCCATCACCAGCGAGGCGAAGTAGAGGTAAGAGATATTAAACTGTCTTTCGCAAACCAGCGCGCCGCCCGTGAGCGCCGCGAGGATGGAGACGACGTTCAGGCAGGGCAACAACAGAAACACCGCGAGCACCCGGGGGGCCACCAGGAACCGCAGCGGTCCGATTCCCATGGCCTCAATCGCTTCCACTTCCTCACTCGCGGTCATGGTGCCGAGTTCCGCCGTGTAGGCCGCGCCGATGCGGGCCGCGACCATGATCCCCGTCATGAGAGGCCCGAGCTCCCGCGAGAAGCCGATGCCGACGAGGCCGGGAACCAGATTTTGCGTGCCAAACTTGCGGAGTTGATAACCGGTCAGCAGCGCCATGGTGAGCCCCATGAAAAACGAGATCAGCGCCACGAGCGGCACGGAACCGACGCCCGCGCGATCCGCCTGCCAGAAAAAAAGGCTTGGCCGGAACGGAATATGCCCCCGGAAGGTGTGCTCAAGCGTTTCATGCACGGTATCCACGGCGAGGTACACCATCCCTCCGATCATGCGGAGCGGTTCAGTGATCGCCTGCGGTAGAGCAAGATTCATCCAAAACCCAATCCGGGGCGGGCCCGGCGGATGGACGCACGTGTTTTACCGTTGGGAAGGGAAAGGTTTTGCAGATGCCCGGCTTGCTTTGGAATCCGGCTTGAGCATCCGTCCGTGACCAAGGGGGATTCGGCAACGGTGTTGCCGTTGAGCGTGGTGCCGGAAGCCGGGGTGCGATTATTTTTTAGGCCATCAACTCCGGATAATGCGCTTTGGCGATGGCCTCGCATTTTTCCAGGATGGCCTCGGCGGATTCCATGTTCTTGACTTCATCCACCAACTGAAGGCAGACGCCGATGTCCAAACTCTGCACGGCCCGCTTGACGCGCGGCACGAGCGCGGCTCCTGTGCTCAACTCGTCCACTCCCAGGCCCACCAGCAGCGGCGTGAGCGCGATCTCCCCGGCCATCTCACCGCAGACGCCCACCCACAGGTTGTGCGCATGCGCGGCGTTGACGATCATTTTGATGAGCCGAATGATGGCGGGATGCGTCGGCTCGTAAAGGTGCGCGATGCGCTCGTTGATCCGGTCCACGGCGATGGTGTACTGGATCAAATCGTTGGTGCCGATGCTGAAGAAATCGACCTCTTTGGCGAGCAGGTCGGCCACGAGCGCGGCGCTCGGCACTTCGATCATCGCGCCGACTTCCATCTCCTCGTTGAACGGGAGTCCCTCCGCGCGGAGTTCCTGGCGGCATTCCTCCAACACGGCATTTGCGCGCCGGAGTTCGTCCACGCCGGAGATCATCGGGAACATCATGCGAATATTACCCAA
>CAIYQA010000292.1 GCA_903928175.1 uncultured Spartobacteria bacterium
ACGGCGGCGAAATCACAGAGCGAGTTCAAATCGTTCACACCCTTCCACGTTCGCTTCTGGTTCTTCATCAGGACTTTATGACGGACTCCACATCAGTTAACTGGACACCAGTGGCTTGGGATATTTTGCGAGGTCCCTCGCTCCGCTCGGGATGATACGCTGGGACGCTCCCTGCTTTGCCTCACGCTTTTGCAGTAAACTTCGTTCCCATTCCCAGCGCCGCCCGCAAAAACGGCGCGGTGCGGCTCTCTTTGCTGCGGGCGACTTGCTCGGGGGTGCCGCTGGCGACGATGTTGCCGCCGTCCGGCCCGGCCTCGGGGCCGATGTCCACGACGTAGTCGGCCTCGGCGATCAAGCTTGTGTTGTGCTCGATGACAATGACGGTCTGGCCGTCATCGACCAGCCGGTGGAGCACATCCAGGAGCCGTTCCACGTCGGCCATGTGCAGTCCGATGGTCGGTTCCTCCAGCAGGTAAACGGTCGATTTGGGGGTGCGCTGCCGCCGGATGAGGTCGTTGGCGGCGCGGGTGACGCCCCGGGTCAATTCGCTCACGAGCTTGAGCCGCTGGGCTTCGCCGCCGCTCAACGTCGGGCTGGGCTGGCCGAGTTTCAGGTAGCCCAGGCCGGTGTCGCACAGGAGCCGCAGCGGGCGGGCAATTTTCGGATTCGCGCCGAAGAAATCCGCCGCCGTTTCCAGCGTCATCTCCATCACGTCGCCGATGCTGCGGTCGTTGTAGAGCACCTCGAGCGTGGCAGCGTTGTAGCGTTTGCCGTGGCAATCGCCGCAGGGGATGTAGCTCGCCGGGAGGAAGTTCATCTCGATCTTGATCACTCCCTGCCCCGCGCACGTCTCGCAGCGGCCTCCCGCCGTGTTGAAGGAGAAGCGTGAGGCCGTGTAGCCGCGCATGCGGGCCAGCGGCAGCGTGGCGAATTGTTTGCGGATTTCGTCAAAGACCTTGATGTAAGTCGCCGGAGTGGAACGCGAGGTCTTCCCGATGGGCGACTGGTCCACCTCATACACCGTCTCGACGAATTCCGAGCCGAGGATGGAATCAAAGGCAGGCAGTGCAACTTGGGAACGAGATGAAGAATGTTTCCTAGCTTCCTGGCTTATCCCCTCGCAAAGCTCGGGGCTCCGCGAATGGGCTGCGCTGCGCTCCGCTCTCACGAAACCGCTATCGCGGTAAGGCGGTCCTGATTCTCCTTTCCTGATTTCCTGAGTTCCTGATGATTTTCCAGCCTTCCTGAGTTCCAGCGCGGGGCGCAGCACGCCGCGCATGAGCGAGCTTTTGCCGGAGCCGGAAATGCCGGTGAGCACGGTGAGCCGCCCTACGGGAAACCGGACGTCGATGTTTTGCAGATTGTTCGCGCGCGCCCCGCGCACTTCGATCCAACCGGGCACGGTATCCAGCGAACGCCGCCCGCCCTTGATCGGGTGCTGCATCGGTTCGCGCAGGCAACGGCCGGTTTCCGAGGTGGGATGCTTGCGAATTTCCTCGATATTACCTATGCATACCACTTCGCCGCCGTGCGCGCCCGCGCCGGGGCCGAGGTCGATGATGGTATCCGCGCGGCGCATCGTCTCCTCGTCGTGCTCCACGACCACGAGCGAGTTGCCCTTGGCGCGCAGCGCTTCGAGCGTGCAGAGCAACTGCTCGTTGTCGCGCGGGTGCAGGCCGATGGTCGGTTCGTCGAGGACGTAGAGCACGCCGCGCAGGTTGGAGCCGAGCTGCGCCGCGAGCCGGATGCGCTGGCTTTCGCCGCCGCTCAACGTCTTGGCCGAGCGGTCGAGCCCGAGGTAGTCGAGCCCCACGCGCCCCATGAATTCGAGCCGCTGGGCGATTTCCGGCAAAATGTCGGCGCTGATGAGTTTCTGCCGCGCGTTGAATTTGAGCTTCCCGAGTTCCGCGAGCGCCTCGCTCACCGGGAGATGCACGAACGCGCCGAGTGTCCGGTTTTGGAGCCGCACATTGCGGGCGATCTCGTTGAGGCGCGTCCCCTGGCACTCGGGGCACGGCTGCGCTTCGCCTCCTCGAGCCATTCGTGGCGGCGCTCCTCGTCCATCTCGGCCTCCAGCGGCGTATCGGCTTCCGCCGCCGGGCCTTCCCAGATTTCGCCGAAGCCGTGGCAGAGATCGCACCAGCCGTGCGGAGAGTTGAAGGAGAAGAGCCGCGGGTCGAGTTCCTCAAACGATTCGCCGCAGCCAGGGCAGCTCATTTCCGTGCTCAGCACCGTGAGCTTCCCATGCGCGTCGCGCAGGCGCGCCGTGCCTTTGCCGATCTCCAGCGCGCGCCGGAGAATTTGCTCCAACCGGCCGGGCGAACGCCGCTCGCCCACCACGACGTCGATGGTGTGTTCGCGGAAACGCTCCAGGCGTTTGAAATCAGCCACGCGGATGAGGCGTCCATCCACGAGAAGCTCCTCGTATCCCTCACGCGCGGCCCAGCGGGCGACCTCGCTGTGGAATCCTTTGCGCGCCTTTACCAGTGGCGCCAGCACGCGCACGCCGCCGCGTTTGCGCACCGCCGCCTCCGCTTTTTTCAGAATGGCGGCGAAGCTCTGTTTCTCCACCGGCAACTGGCACTTCGGGCAATACTGTGTGCCGAGCTTGGCGAAAAGGAGCCGCAGGAAATGATAGACCTCGGTGACGGTGGCCACGGTCGATTTCCCGCCGCCGCGCGTGACGCGCTGCTCGATGGCGACCGAGGGAGGCAGGCCGGTTACGAGATCAACATCCGGCTTCTCCAACTGCTCCACAAACTGCCGCGCATAGACCGACATGCTGTCAAGGAACCGGCGCTGGCCTTCGGCGAAAAGAATATCGAAGGCGAGCGTGCTCTTGCCCGAACCGCTCAGGCCGGTGACGACAACAAGCTGGTCGCGTGGAATCGCGAGCGAGATGTTTTTGAGGTTGTGCTCGCGCGCACCGTGAATGCCGATTTCGGGAAGACGAGGAGATGGGGAGACGCGGGGACGCGGAGAGGGCGTTTCTCCGCGTCTCCCCTTCTGCGCGTCTCCGCGTCTTTTCTCCAACGCTGGCTTCAAAGCCGTTCCCGTATGCGAGCCGCTGGAGTGCACCAGTTCCTCCGGCGTGCCGGTGGCGACGACCCGTCCGCCGCCCGCCCCGGCTTCCGGCCCGAGGTCAATGAGATGGTCGGCGCATTTGATGACTTCCAGATTGTGCTCGATCACCAGCAGCGTGTTGCCCTGTTCGACCAAACGGTCGAACACACGCAGTAACATCGCGACATCATCGAAGTGCAGCCCGGTGGTCGGCTCGTCGAGGATCAGCAGCGCACCACGTTGAACTTCTGTTCCTTTCCTGGTTTCCTGGTTTCCTGATTCCTCTTTCCTGACCTCCCGCGCGCCCGCCAGGTGGCTCACGAGCTTGAGCCGCTGCGACTCGCCGCCGCTCAAGACGTTGAGCGGCTGGCCGAGCCGCAGGTAGCCGAGCCCCACATCCGACAAAAGCCGGAGGGTGGCCAGCAGCGAACGCACGGAGTGGAAGCCGCCGGACGGTTCGTTCGCATCCGCTTCAAAAAACGCGATCGCCTCGGTGACGGTCATCTCCAATATGTCGGCGATTGATTTTCCGCGAAGCCGCACGCGCAGCACATGCGGCTGGTAGCGCTTGCCGTCGCACTCCGGGCAGCGGACAAACAGATCGCTCAGAAACTGCATCTCGATTTTCTCGAACCCCATGCCCGAGCAGCGGTCGCAGCGGCCCGTGCCGGAGTTGAACGAAAACGAGCTGGCGGTGAACCCCGCAGCCATCGCCTCCGGCAGCATGGCGAAGCGTTCGCGGATCGCGTCAAAATGATCGAGGTACACGATGGGACTCGAACGCGGCGTGCGCGAGAGCGGCGACTGATCCACCATCACCACGTTGCCCACGGCTTCCGCGCCGATGATTCCCCGGCACGCGCCCGCCTCCTCTTCCTGCCCGGCGAGCCCGCCCCGCAGCTTGAGCAGATTGCGATAAAGCACTTCGTGAACCAGCGTGCTTTTGCCGGAGCCCGAGACGCCGGTGATGCAGGTGAAAACGCCGAGCGGAAAATCGACGTCGATGCTGTGCAGATTGTTTTGCGCCGCCCCCTGCACGCGCAGCCAGCCTTGCGGAACGCGGCGTTTCGCGGGGATGGGGATCGTTTTGCGGCCCGTGAGGTAATCGCTCGTGAGCGTCTTGCGCATCTTCGCCAGCGGCCCGCTGTACACCAGCTCGCCGCCTGCCTCGCCGCGGCCTGGCCCGATCTCCACGATGTGGTCCGCCGCGCGCAACACCGCTTCCTCGTGTTCCACCACCACCAGCGTGTTGCCCCGGTCGCGCAGGTCGTGCATCACGCCGACCAAACGGCCCACGTCGCGCGGGTGCAGCCCGACCGTCGGCTCGTCCATGACGAAGAGCGTGTTGACCAGCGACGCGCCAAGGCACGTGGTGAGGTTCACCCGCTCCACCTCCCCGCCGCTCAACGTGCGCGTCGGGCGGTCGAGGCTTAAATAACCAAGGCCCACTTCAACCAGATAGCGCAGCCGCGAACAGACCTCGCCCCGCAACATTTCCGTCGTGGAATCCGATGCGCCATCGCCTCGATTTTTGAAGAGCTCGAGCAACGCATCGACGGGCAGCGCCGCCAATTGCGGCAGCGTTTTTCCCGCGACTTGGAAATTCAGCGCCGCTGGCTGGAAGCGCCCGCCCCGGCAATCCGGGCAGGTCGTGTAGCTGCGGTAGCGGCTCAACAACACGCGCACGTGCATTTTGTAGGCTTTGGATTCCAGCCAGTCGAACATGCCGCGCACCCCATACCAGCGCCCTTCGCGCCAAAGCTCCATGGTGTTCGCCGCCGGGTCGTCGCCGTAGAGGACAAAATCCTGGTCCGCCTTCGGCAGTTCCGCATAAGGGCGGCGCACATCCACCTCGCGCCGGGCGCAGGCACGCAGCAAATCGCGCTGGCACTCCTGGCCGCTCTCCGTTTGGAACAGTTTCACCGCGCCGTCCTTGAGGCTCAGGCTGCGGTCCGGGATGGCGCGTTCCAGGTCGATGCCGATCACCCGCCCGAATCCCCGGCATGTCGGGCACGCCCCGAGCGGGCTGTTGAAGCTGAACAGGCCGGGGCTCGGCGGCGTGATCTCCACATCGCAATGCGCGCAATGCCAGCCGCTGGAATGCGGCAAAATGCGCGGGGCATTCTCGAGCCCGGCGATGAACGCGATCTGCCCCTTGCCAAACCGCAGCGCCGTCTCCACCGCCTCGAACAGGCGCGGGCGGTTCTCCTCCGTCACGGCAATGCGATCCTGTATTACCCGAACCACGGCGGGCAGACGTTTGGGGGCGAGGGCGGGTTCGTCCGTGCGTAAAATCGCGCCGTCGATCCAGACGCGCAGATACCCCTGGCTTTGGAGAAACGCGAAGAAATCCGCCGCCTTCGTCCCGGCGGGCGCAGGGACACCGAAGGTCACCAGCACCGTCTCGCCGTCCGCTTCGGCAAAGGCTTGCTCCACAATGGACGCCGCCGTCTCAGGCCGGATCGGGCGCTGGCAGGAGGGGCAGACCGCTCCCGCAACGCGCGGGAAGAGGAGCTTCAGGTAATCGTTGATCTCCGTCATCGTCCCGACGGTGGAGCGGGTGGTCTTCACCGGGTTCGACTGTTCGATGGCGATGGCGGGTGGGATGCCGCGAATCTCATCCACCTTCGGCTTGTCCATCCGCTCCAGGAACTGGCGGGTGTAGGGGCTGAACGTCTCCACGTAGCGCCGCTGGCCCTCGGCATAGAGCGTGTCGAAGGCGAAACTCGATTTGCCGCTGCCGCTCGGACCGGAGACGACCGTCAGTTTCCCGATGGGAAGGTCGAGATCGATCCCTTTAAGGTTATTCTGCCGCGCGCCACGGATTTGGATGAAATGTTCGGTGTTCTTCTTCACTGCGGCTGGAAAAGGTAGGACCAGCTACCTTCGCCCAGACCGGCGCGCATGGCAAGAAAAGCGCAGGGAGAAATTGCAGGGAGAAATTATGAATTAGGAATTATGAATGATGAAGTGCTGGCGCAGAAACGAGCCGCCTTTTTCTAGCCGATTGTTCTATTGGCGAAGCGTTTCATAATTCATCATTCATAATTGCCTCTACCGCGCTCGCTGGTTCAGCCCGCAGCGCAACAAAAACATTGGCACGGCGCTCATCGCGGCTACGGTCAGCACCACACGCCAGCCGGGAATGATGCGGGCGCAATCCCTCTCCACCGCACCCAACGCGTCGGCGACCACTTTTTGCACCGGAACCCGCAGTCCATCCGGCGGGCTGACGGCATCCGGGCTGGTGGGGCGCGTCGCTACCTGGCCGAATTCGGTGGAAACCGGTCCGGGGCAGAGCGTGGTTACGCGGACGCCGGTGCCGCGCAATTCCGCCCGGATCGCCTCGGAAAAGCTGCTGACATAGGCTTTGGTGGCCGCATAAACGGCCAGTTTCGGCATCGGAAGGAAACTCGCCACGGAGGAGACGTTCAAAATCGCCGACCTCGCCTGGGCCTTGAGCGTTGGCAGCAGCGCAAGGGTCAATTGGGTGAGTGCGCCGATGTTCACATCGAGCATCTGCCGCACCCGCTCCCAATCGCTGTTTTCAAACCGCCCGCGATCCCCCAGTCCGGCATTGTTGACGAGAAAATTGATGGTTATCCCCTCGCTGGCCAGCGTCCGGACCAGCATGCCGACCTCGGCGCGGTCGGAGAGATCGATCTGGTGGCAGTGGATCGTGAGGCCCGGGCGTTCGAGTTCCCGTTGGAGCGCCTCCAGGCGTTCTCCACGGCGCGCCACCAAAACCATCGTGGAAGCCCGAGGGGCGAGTTGCCGGGCGAATTCCATGCCCAGCCCGGAGGAGGCACCGGTGATCAATACATCGCAATGGTCGAGAAAGTTCATAGTAGGAATATCCGTTGCGCAGGGCATGTCGGGCGCATTCCTTTCTCAGGCCGGCGCGTTTTTTTGGCAATCCACAAATACCCCGCTTGCATGCTCATCCAAAACCTCGCAGACGGAACGGACCTCTACGACCTATGGGACTTATGGGACTTATGGGACTTATGGGACTTATGGGACTTATGGGACTTATGGGACTTATGGACTTATGGACTTATGGCGTGCGTCTTGTAACCCGAAGCAAGGGTTTACAGAC
>CAIYQA010000293.1 GCA_903928175.1 uncultured Spartobacteria bacterium
AGGTGCAGAGCGATTCGTCCGGGGAGCGCAGCCGTCCCGGCTGCTGGTTTCGGCGTCCCGCCGAAACGAACTTTTCGCGGGGTGTGCGGCGGACGCGTTGAGCCTGATTAACGCTCTTTGGCTGCTGAGGATTGGAAGTTCGCATGGGCGGGACGCCCCTGCCAACACGCGAGACGCGTGCGCTCCCCGGAGGCGAGCGCCTCCGGCGCGGAGCCGCTTTTATTCACCCACTTTTAATTGCACCCCGCCATCACGGGTGCTTGATTTTTGCCTTGGCTCGCGCCCGCTTTCACTCCAAATTCAAGAGTTGTGAAAGACAGCGCACCCCCCAAGCCCGAACTCCATGAGTAAACGTCTTGCGATATGCACTCTTTTTGAAGGCGGATACCACCAGGGCGTCGGCCCCCTGGCGAATTCGCTCTATGCCAGGGGATTTCGCGGGGTGATCTGGGCAGGTTATCGCGGGCCGCTTCCGCCTTGGGCTCAACCGCTCGCCGAGGCGGGCCCGTGCGCGGAGTTTCGCGTTGCCGAAGGGTGCGTGATGCGTTTTGTGCCGCTGGATACCCAGGCGCATCTCACCAACTATAAACCGGATTTCATGCTCAGCGTTTTCGAGACGTATGCGCCCGATTGCGAGGGGCTGTTTTACCTGGATCCGGACATCATCGTGTGCAGCGAGTGGAGTTGTTTTGAGGAATGGATCGGTTGCGGCGTGGCGGTATGCGAGGATGTGAACTCGCCTTTCCCGGCACAGCATCCGCGCCGGGTGGGCTGGCGCCGGTTTTATAACGAACACGGAATACAGCTTAAACCCGGGGAATCGTTTTATGCCAATGGCGGATTTGTGGGAGTGCGACGCGAGGAGATCGCGTTCCTGGAGCTTTGGAAACGGCTGCAGGATTGCCTGTGGGAGGCCATCGGAGGCGCGGAATATTCCGGGTTGGGCGGGGCAAAATCCGTGGCATTGCGGAGCGATTTCCCGGCTTGCTTCGACAAGACTGACCAGGACGTGCTCAACGCGACCATCGAGGCGGCGGGGGAGATGCCCGTGAGTTTTGAGAATAGACGGGCGATGGGATTCGAGCCGGGCAAGGCCCTGCTTCCGCACGCGCTCGGGCCGGACAAACCGTGGATGAAAAAATATTTGCGGGATGCGCTTCGCGGCCAGCCACCCCGGATGGTGGACAAAGAATATTGGTTGCACGCGGAAGGGCCTGTTCGTGTTTTCACTCTGGAACAACTTCGGGCGAAGCGCCTGGCCTTAAAGATCGCCATGGTGCTGGGGCGCTTCATCCGGCGCACTTAACCCCTCCGTTGCATGCGCATCGTTTTTTTATGTGGCAGCCTGGAACCCGGTCGCGACGGAGTGGGCGATTACACGCGGCTCCTGGCCGCGGAGTGCATCCGCCAGGGGCATGAGTGCCGACTCCTGGCTCTCAATGATTGCGGGGAAGGTGGCGCGGAGACACAGGAAAACGAGGGGGTGTTGGTGGAGTGTTTGCGCTGCCCGAGTTCCATGCCGTGGAAACAACGCATGGTGTGGGCGAGGAAATTTTTGGAGGCATACGATCCGGATTGGGTCAGCTACCAGTTTGTTCCCTACGGATACCATCCCAAGGGGGTTGTATGGCGGCTTGCGGGCGATCTCGAGACACTGATCGGCGGGAGACCGCTCCAAATCATGTTCCACGAGCTTTGGATCGGCTTCGGTCCGGCGGCTCCGCTCAAGCAGCGGATTGTGGGCGCGCTGCAACGGCATTGTATTTTCAGGATGATCCGCAAGCTTAAACCCCGCGCGGTGCATACCTCGAATGCCACCTATGTCGGGTTGCTGAAGCGAGGGGGGATTGTCGCGACGGAGCTTCCATTGTTTGGAAATATCCCCATCCACCCGATAGGCCCCGAGCCGGTATTGCCAGCGCAGCTTGTTGCAGCGGGGGTTCCCGCCGATCCTGCGGGCCGGAACGGTTGGTGGCTGGCGCTGTTTTTCGGGACGCTCCACCATGAATGGAGCCCGCATCCTTTGACAGACATCCTCTTGCGGGCCGCCAAACGTGCGGGGAAGCGTCTTTGCATGATTTCCGCGGGTCGGCTCGGAGCCTCGGGCGAGGCGTTGTGGGAAAAAATGCGGCTGGAGATCGGCCAGGAAATGGTGTTCGTGAAATGTGGCGAGCAAAGTTGCGAAGAAATTTCCGCACTGCTTCAAATGGCGGATTTCGGCGTGGCCGTGACGCCCTGGGAGCTGATGGGAAAAAGTGGTTCCGCCGCCGCGATGCTGGACCACGGGTTGCCGATCCTCTTCACGCGGGACAATACGGGCGCGGCGGCTTTGGCGGAGGGCGGATTGCTGACGGACCCGCTGTTTCACCGCTGCGACGGCACACTGGAAGCGAAGTTGATCGCCGGTTTGCAAAGGCGCCAGCCGACCCCGCGTGTGCGTGAAATCTGCGCTGGATTTATCGCGGCCCTGTCGGTAAGCTCCCGCCCAGCGCCAAACGTTTTATGACCCCCCTTATCGTTTCCACCTTGATCGGGCATCGCGACGTGGGCACCGGCTTGACGTGCCTCCCCACCTTGGCGAAGCATTCCTGCGAACCCGTGCGGTTCCAACTTCATGATGACGGTTCGCTCACCGACAACGACCGCGAGCAATTGCTCAATCAACTGCCGGTGCACACTATTATATCGCGCAGGCAGGCGGACGCCATTGTCAAGGAACGGCTCGCCCATTACCCGTATTGTGCGCGCTACCGGCGGCATTATGCGTACGGCCTCAAGCTTTTTGACACGCTGTTCCTTGCTCCCGGAGAAGACCTGGCCTTTTGCGACACGGATATTTTCTTTTTGCGTCCCTTCAGCGGGCTCTTTTCCTGGCCGGACGAGGAGACCGGGGCGCTGATGATGCAGGATTACCAGAACGCCTATGCCTTCCGACCCTGGCACCTGGCCCTGCAGCGCTCGCTTCAAATGCCCGCACGGATCAACTCCGGGCTTTTCTTTTTCCGCCGCCGCCATTTTGACCTCGATTTCATCGAATGGATGATGAAACGCAACGAGGCGTTTTTTGAATCCCGCGCGCAATGGGTTGAACAGACAAGCTGGAGTGCGCTGGGATGGCGGTGCGGCGGGCGTGTTTGGAACGAGAACCAAATCCGCGTGATGCGGGACGAAACTTCCTTCACCAACGAGCTCGTCGCCGCGCATTTTGTAACCCCGGTGCGCGGATTGCTGACGATGGCTGCCGCGCGCAGCCGGGAAGGTTGCGAGCCGGTGCAAATCCCCACGGAACCGATGCAGAGGCTGCATTCCCTGGGGTTATTGCAGGAACAGGCGAGTCAGTTTTGGCGACGCAAAATGGGCCGTCCCGCGTGAAAATCCTCCTCTCATCCTACGCTTTCCATCCGAATATCGGAGGCATTGAATCGGCTTCCGAACTGCTGGCCGCAGAGTTTGTGCGGTTGGGACACGAGGTGCGCGTCGTCACGCAAACGCCCGGCGTGGACAAGGAAGGGTGGGGATTTGAAGTTCTGCGAAAACCGGGCGCGCGGGCATTGATTCAGGCGCTGCGCTGGTGCGACGTTTTTTTCCACAACAACATCAGCCTGCACTCCCTCTGGCCGCTGCTCTTCGTGCGCAGGCCGTGGGTCGTCACGCATCAAACCTGGATCGCACGGCTCGACCGCAGCCTGAACTGGCAGGATCATTTGAAGCGCTTCCTGCTGCGTGGCGCTGCGAATGTCTCCATCAGTCGCGCGGTGGCGGCGAGCATTCCCGCTGCCTCGGAGGTCATCCCGAATCCCTACCGGGACGATCTGTTTTACGAAATGCCGGATGTGGCGCGGGAGAAAGAGTTGGTGTTTCTCGGGCGGCTCGTCTCGGACAAGGGCGCGGATTTGCTGGTCGAGGCTCTGAAACTTTTGCGCGAAGGCGGGTTGACGGCCGGGCTCACCGTCATTGGCTCGGGCCCCGAAGAGAACGCATTGAAAGCGCAGGCGCAAACGCTTGGAGTCGCTGCGCAGGTTGAATTTGTCGGGCCCAAGAGCGGGGCGGAGCTGGCCCGGCTTCTCAACGCACATCGCATTCTGGTGGTTCCGTCACGGTGGGCCGAGCCGTTTGGGATTGTTGCCCTGGAAGGCATCGCCTGTGGGTGTGTGGTGGTCGGTTCTCAAGAGGGGGGATTGCCTGATGCCATCGGCCCGTGCGGCGCGACCTTCCCCAACGGGGATGCCAGGGCATTGGCCGCCGTGCTCCGCGAAATCTTAACGTGCGAGGGGCGCTTGCAACAGTTGCGAGCGGGCGCGCCTGGGCACCTTGCAAACCATACGGCGCATGCCGTGGCGGCGGCTTATCTCGAAATTTTCCAACGCTCCCTCGCATGATCCTTTTCTCTCATCCCACCGGCAATGCCAATGTGAGACACGCCGCGCAGGCGCTTGAGGAAGCCGGGCTTTTGGCGGAATTCTGGACATGTGTGAGTTGGAACCCCGATTCGCTCTTCAATGGGGTCCTTCCGAAAAATTTGCGCAGCCAATTGGGCCGCCGCGCGTTGCCGGAGATTTTGCGCAAAAGGGCGCGGTATGTCCCGTGGCGTGAGGCGGGGCGGATGTTGGCGAGCATGTGCGGAATATCCGGTTGGACGAAGCACGAGAGCGGGATATTCAGCATCGATGCGGTATATCGCAGCCTGGACCGGAGCGTTGCGCGCCGCGTGTCGGGGGGCGAGGGGATCACTGCGGTGTATGCCTATGAGGACGGGGCCTCGCAGACCTTCGCTGCCGCGAAAGCGCTCGGATTGAAGTGTCTCTATGATCTGCCGATCGGCTATTGGCGGGCGGCGCATCCGATCTATGCGGAAGAGATGGAGCGCGAACCGCAATGGGCATCCACCTTGACCGGCACGCTCGACAGCCCGGAAAAACTTGCGCGCAAGGACGAAGAATTGCGGCTGGCGGATGCGGTGTTCGTCGCCAGCAGCTTCACGAAAAAGACGATTGAGTCCGCTCCCGAAAATATTTGCAAGCCGGTGCACGTTATCTCGTATGGATCGCCGTTCACGCCGCCGCCTGCGATCGAGCGCGGCGGCAACAAGCTGAAAATCCTTTTTGTCGGGGGCCTCGGGCAACGCAAAGGCCTCGCCTATCTTTTGAAAGCGGTGGCCCTGTTGGGGGAGCGCGTTGAGTTGACGCTGGTGGGAAATAAAACAACGAACCATTGCGCCCCGCTCAATGAGGCATTGCAGCGGCATCGGTGGATTCCTTCGTTGCCGCATGGCGAGGTGTTGCGCGAGATGAATCGGCACGATGTGTTTGTCTTTCCCTCGCTTTTTGAAGGGTTCGGATTGGTGATCCTGGAAGCGATGTCCCAGGGGTTGCCGGTGATTACCACGGAGAACACTGCCGGTCCCGATCTCATCACGGAGGGGGAAAGCGGGTTTATCGTGCCGATCCGATCCGCGGAAGCCATCGCTGAAAAGCTGGATTTACTCGCGCGCGATTCCAGTTTACTCTCCGCAATGAAAACCGCTGCGCGTGAAACGGCCGTCCGGCATACCTGGGGGCAATATCGCGCGCGGTTGGCACAAGCGGTCCTTGCCGAAATGCAAGAGAATGCAGAATCGAGATGAATCCAGAAATTCCAGAGCGAAGGCGATTTGCCGCCGATGATCCGTATAAGACGATCAAGCGCTTGATCTGGCTCTACTTCTTTTTGCTGATTTATGAAGGGGCGCTGCGGAAATGGATTCTGCCCGGTCTCGCCAACCCGCTGCTCATCGTGCGCGATCCGGTGGTCATTCTCATTTACATTTTCGCGCTGAATAAAGGGGCGTTCCCGGACAACAGCCTTGTCGGCTGGACCACCGGGCTCGGCATTGTCTCGTTTGTCATCTCGCTTTTCACGGGAGTGGGCAACTTCGTGGTGAGCGTGTATGGCTGGCGCACCGATTTTCTGCACATTCCGCTGATCTTTTTAATGCCGCGGGTGTTGACATCCGAGGATGTGAAACAGCTTTGCAAATGGCTCTTGATTACTGCGGTCCCGATGGCCTTGTTGGTGATGGTGCAGTTCAAGTCCGACCCGACAGCCTGGGTGAACACGGGGGTGGGCGGCGGCGAGGGCGGGCAATTGGACGTCGGCTTCGGAAAGATCCGCCCGCCGGGAACTTTTTCGTTCACCAACGGCCTTGCGAACTACGTCGCCCTGGTGGCAGCCTGCCTGATGTATGCCATTTTGGAGAAGACGTATTATCCCAAATGGCTGCTGTTTCTCACCGCTCCGTCCGTGATCCTTATGGTGATGATCTCAGGCAGCCGCGCGACGGTTTCTGCGGTCGCAATCTCCCTTGCCTTTCTGGTGCTGATTATTCTGCGGCGGCCGGCTTACATGGGGAGCTCGTTTAAATTCATCATTCTGGCCTTGCCCGGCTTGTGGGTGGTGACAAATTTATCCGTGTTCCAAGAAGGGGGCATGGTGCTTACCTCCCGGTTCGGTGAATCCGGTGGCGGCGTGCAGCACGGGATTGTCGAGCGCGCCTTGAGCGATTATCTGAACGGTTTGTATGCGGTTCCCGATGCCCCGTTTTTCGGTTATGGACTGGGGATCGGAACCAATGCCGCGGCGGGTTTGCTCTCCGGCCAGCGCGGGTTCGGCCTTGCGGAAGGTGAATGGGAGCGGGTGGTGAAGGAAGGCGGCCCCATCTTTGGTCTGGCGTTTCTCCTGCTGCGGGTGGTGATCGCTTTTTACCTCGGTTGGGCTGCGTTGATTGCTTTTGGAAGGCGACCCCCGAACCCGCTTGCGTTGCTGATTTTCAGCGCCTGCGGCCAGCTTGTGCTCAGTGCGCAGTTCGGCCAGCCCACAGCGCTCGGATTTGCCATGTTTGGCGCGGGCCTCTGCCTCGCGGCGTCCAATGTTGCGATTGAAAACCTTCCCGAAAACAGCGAAAGTCCCGCACCCGTCCAGAACCTGTTGCGGGGTCGCTCAATTTTCGCGGAAGCATTACACCAATAAACCACTCGTGAACCTTATACATTCATCGCTGGCAAGGAAACGCCGACTGGCTCGGGATGCGCGCGTGGCGGAGTACGCCGCCGTGGATCCCAGTGAAGCGGTGAGTGCGCAACTCGCGCGATTCAACACATGCTGGGAGCAGATGCAAAGATTTGTTCCCTATTACGCTCGTTTGGTGGAGCAAAAAAAAGCCCCGCGCCAATTCGACACGTGGGAGCAGTTCCTGGAAA
>CAIYQA010000294.1 GCA_903928175.1 uncultured Spartobacteria bacterium
GGGCCGCACCATCCAACCGTGCAAAGCAATAGTGCGGGCCTACAGCCCTCTTTCCTTCTTCGCGGTAAGTCCTTGGGCGTTGCCCAAGGCTGGTATAGCTAGCGCCGTTGGCGCTCAGGCAAACCACTTTTAATCACACCCCAACCCAACACCGCTCCCGCCGTGCGGATCGTCTGCGCGGCGGCCCGCACATTGTGCACGCGAAAGATTTGCGCGCCCCGGCGCAATCCGCTCACGATGCAGGCCACGGTGCCCGCATCCCTTTCGGCAGGCGGCAACCCGAGCACCTCGCCAATGACCGGTTTGCGCGAGACGGGCAGCAAAATGGGGCGCTCAAACCGGTGCAACCGTTCCAAATCGCGGTAGATGCGCAGGTTGTCCTCGTGCAGTTTCGTAAAGCCGATGCCGGGATCGAGCACGAGCGCATCGCGCGGCACCCCGGCGGCCTGGGCCAGCGCGATTTTTTCCTCAAAGAACGCGTCGAGGGTTGCCATGATGTCCGGGAAAGCGTGGTAAGGATGCCACACCTTCGGCTCCCCCTCGTTGTGCATGATGAGCAAGGCCGCGCCGGTTTCGGCGCAGAGCCGTGCGTTGGCGTCGGTGGGCAGCGCGCTCAAATCATTGAGCAGATCGCCCCCCGCCGGGAGCACCGCGCGGACAACCGCCGTGCGCCAGGTGTTCACCGAGAGCAACGGCGGAAACAACTGCGTGGCATCGGCGGGCGACTCAAAATCGGCCACTTCTGCCCCGAACCGTTGCACGAACGGGAGCAAATGGCCGATCTCCTCCGCTTCGCTCATGGCGGCGTGCCCCGTCCCGGCGCTCTCGCCGCCCACATCGATGATATCCGCCCCCTCCGCAATCATCTGCCGGGCCCGGCGCATCGCGAGATCGACATTCGACACGGCATCCCCGGAGAACGACTCCGAGCCGAGGTTCAAAATGCCCATCACCAGCGGACGGCGCGGGAAGGGGATCGTGCGATTGCGGGCGAGGAGGTTCATTTGGTTAATTGCGGCAGACTCGCGCAAAGAGCGCAAGGGGGATGGCAGGGACGGCAATCCGTGCCGTCCAACGGGTTTGGTTTGAATACGAAGCGAGATATCTCCTCGTTCCCAAACTCCATTTGGGACTGCCCTGCTGCGTAGCAGCTTCTTCTACGCGAAGCGCATTTTGCAGAGTCCCGCAGGGGATAACGCACTTGTTCCAGCAACTCCATTGCCCGCTTCCCACCAAGGAGTTTTTATTTCTCACACGAAGGCACGAAGGCACGAAGGCACGAAGGGGAGGGAATAGAGATGGTTTTACTCGCTCTTTATTTGTTAGTTCCTTTGCAAGCCGGTGATCTGGGCAATTCTCAAGGCAGCCAGCAGCATCTTTCCCTTTTCCTGCCTTTTCTTCGTGCCTTCGTGCCTTCGTGCCTTCGTGTGAAATCATACAGCTATCCAACATTCACAAACTTCATTTGGTAACTTGAAAGGCGCGTCAGCGGTCGGCGAGGGAAGGAGATCGTGCGATTGCGGGCGAGGAGGTTCACACCAAAACGCCCCCTTGCTTCCTCGTCTTCCTCGTTGGGAACGAGGGTTGTGCGAGGGGCTTCATTAAATCTCCACCGCCCTCCGTTTCCTCCCCTCAAACCGCACCACTTCCGTAAACCCCGCCTCGCGCGCCAGCGCCAACCCGGTCTCAAACCCTGCGCCGACTTCCTCGGGCGCGTGGGCGTCGGAGTTGAGGAGCATGCTTACTCCCGCCTCGCGCGCCAGCTTCAAAAATTCCGGGGCCGGGTAGCATTCGCCTGCCGGTTTTCGCAATCCTGCGGTGTTGATCTCAAATGCTGTGCCGGTTTCGGCGAGCGCAGTGATCACCGGTTCGTAAAAACGGCGCAAATCCCCCTCGGGCCGATGGCCGAATTTCTTGGGCAGATCCGGGTGGCCGACAAAATCAAAGAGCCCGCTGCGGATGGCCCGCTCGTAGGTATCGAAATACATCTGCCAGATTTCCGCGACCGGCTGCGTCTGAAATCGTGAGAGGTGCGCCGGGTTGTCCACATCCCAGCCGGGGGCGATGTAATGGACGCTGCCGATGAGAAAATCCCAATCGGCCATCGCGGCAAGCTCTTCGATCCATGCCTCGTGCCCGGCGAGGTAATCCACCTCGAGGCCGAGCCGGATGGGGAGTTGCGGGAAGGCGGTGCGCGCTTCCTCCACGGCGTCGAAATAGCGGGGCAGATCGGAAAGCGCCATGCGCCAGTCGTCGAACGGCTCGAGCGCGGCAGGCATCGGGCTGTGGTCGGCGAAGCCGAGTTCCGCCAGGCCGCGCTCGACGGCCACGCGCGCGTAGTCGATGGGCCAGCCCGCCGCATGATGGCAAAGCGGGGTATGGGTATGGTAATCGGTCAATCCGTGCAAGAGCGGGCTGGAAGGCATACGTCAAGCCGAGTTCATACCCCAGAAAGGGCCGCGTTGCAGCGAAATTATAGGCGAAGGGCAACTTCGCAGATTCAACGAGTTCCCAAGTGGAGCTTGCGGAACGAGTTCTCAAATAATATCCAGAACCGCTCGTTCCGGTCTTCGTGCTCTTCGTGACCTCTGTGGTGAACTTCCGCCCTACGTCGGTTTCACGAAAATCCCCAGCAGCGGCCGCTTGGAGGGGGTGGGGGATTCAAAATCGCTCACGAATCCGCCCTTGGTGCGAATCTCGACATGGCCCGCGCCGCGTCCGCCATAGACCAGCACCGAACCGACGGGGGCTTTGAATGGATCGTTGATGGAGAGCCGACGAAAGCCGTGCTTTTTGATCAACTCATCCCCGGCCTGTTTGGCGAGGGGGGTTTGCGGATACGTATCCACGACATTGGCCTCCAGGAGCGCTTGCTTCACATAGCGCCAGCAACTCCGGATGGAATGGTGCCGGGCGCGCTCCTCGGCGATTTGCGCGGCGTGGATCATCCGTGAATCGTAGCGAACGCCGTCGGCTTTCGGGCCGAACCAGATCATCAACCACGTGCTGAGAGTTTCCACCGAGCTTTTATCGTAAAGAGAGGGGGCGGGGGAGCCCTGGGGGATTGCTTCCACCGCCGGTTTGGAGAGTTTTTGGGCGGCAGCCACTTCTTCTTCCGAGTTCTGGACACGTTTTTTATGCGTAGTCGAAGCTGCCTGAGTGGTCAGCGGCAGCAGGAGAACCAGCAAAAAAATGGTACGTCGGGAGATCATTAAATAGGAAGCAGAGAATCAAAGCGGGAAGCATGCCAGCCGTCAACTGTAATTGGCCCCACCCCTGAGAAACGGGCGTGATTCAAAGTGGGTGAGTAAAAGCGGCTCCGCGCCGGAGGCGCTCGCCTCCGGGGAGCGCACGCGTCTCGCGTGTTGGCAGGGGCGTCCCGCCCATGCGAACTTCCAATCCTCAGCAGCGAAAGAGCGTTAATCA
>CAIYQA010000295.1 GCA_903928175.1 uncultured Spartobacteria bacterium
TGATTAACGCTCTTTCGCTGCTGAGGATTGGAAGTTCGCATGGGCGGGACGCCCCTGCCAACACGCGAGACGCGTGCGCTCCCCGGAGGCGAGCGCCTCCGGCGCGGAGCCGCTTTTACTCACCCACTTTGAATCACGCCCCTCTGGGCACGGCGAGGACATTCTGGGTTGCCAGAACCACAGGCCCAATGCCTTGCCCGGCAAGGATCGGCTGCATCAGCGAGAAGAACGCCTCCGCCGTCGGAACCGTGCCGAGGACCACAATCCTTCCTTTCCCAAAGGGGACGGAAAATGCAGCCGTCCGGGACTTCAGGCGATCATTGGCGTAGGTCCCCAGGACCTCGGCGTCTTCGGGCGCCTCAAACACATCGTACCAAATCCGGCCGCCCGATCGCGTGCCATCCTTCCAGTTCACATCAAAGATCGGTTCATCGACATTCCCGATGATTTGCCAGCGACAGTACGCCCGGGTCCATTCTTCGATTACGCTGAAGGGAGCTTCCCGATACTTTGCCCCGTCAATGGTCCGGATATCGGACATCGGCCCTACGACCCAGGTGCCGCCCTCTTGAATCCACGTTTTTAAACGCTCCCGGACTGCGCTTTCTTCCAGCGATATGAGAAAGGGGGAGATCACTACAGAATATCCCTCAAGCGGCCGGGAGGGATCAATGACATCGACCGGATATTGCGCTTCCGCCAAAGGCCGGAAATAAATCTCGGGCAGTTCCCCCTTGCGCTGTCCACGCTGCATGTAGATGTCTTCGTATTGGAATCGGTCGGCCAGGGGCTGCGCCTCGAAAGCAAGCGCTGCATCGCAGGAAAAATGGAGGGCAACGCGCGGTTTGTTCGGGCGCGTGCCGGTCAGAAACGTCGAGGCTTGGGCGTATCCTTTTCCGACAGATGCCACTTCATCAAACGCACAAACGGGACGCCCGCTTCCTTGATCAGTGAAGGATGGTGCCAAATGTCTGAGCGCGGCGCCTCAAAATCTTCAAACGCCTCGTATTTCTGGATCCAGAGATTGGTTCCCCACATTTCGTTGAGTGCTTGGATGGTGCCGAATTTGCTGCGCAGCCGCTCCCGGAGTTTTCCACGCAAACCTTACAGCAGCACCCCGCCGGTTCGGATACGGTTCATTGTCTCGCGCGACCAAGCCTCTGGATAATATGCAGCTCCGAAATAGGGAGGGGTAAAGTTCATGTGTTTCGAATTTTTGTGGAACAAATTAAGCCGGCTTTGACGCTTGCCAACCGGCTTGTGGTTTCAGGGCATATTAAACCTGCGGATCGTCATGCGCCATGACGATCCGCTTGAGGTTCAGCACAAAAAGCGCATGCAATCGCTGTTTAGCGGCCGCCTGCGAAAAACAATCCCTGCCTCGCGTGCCACGGGCGGATGAGTTCCTCGATGTTGTAAACCGGCGTCAGCACAATGCCCTGGTCTTGTTGTGCAGCGTAACGGCCTTTGCCGAGATACTCAAACTGCGTATCCGGCGGCAACGCGCCAATCGTGGCGGCGGGTGTGGTTTGTTCAGAATCCGCCGGCGGGCATTGATTGAGTACCAAAAGAAGCGGGCCGTGACGGAAGGAATGCACCCCCTCGACCGAGTTCAGGTTGTGTGCCTTCTGCACATGCAGCCCGACGCCAAATTCGAATTCAACGATGTCGCCTGCGCTAAATTCCGCAGCAATTTCCACAAAGCCGTTCTTCGCCTCCGCAGGAACAGCCTTCCCATTGTAAGTCAGCACGGGCTGGTTTTTGGTTGCCCACGGGGGAACAAAGAAGGAAAGAACTTTGCTGCCGGGATTGGTCACACTCAATATTTCGATTTGGATTTTGCCATCGTAAGGATAGCAGGTTGTCTCACGAAGCTTGAGGCCGCCCATTTCCGCAGTTCCATTATGGTAGGAAGCGAGGATGATTTTGTTGCCCTCGGCAAAGAATGTGGACTCGCAGGCGCGCGCGAAGAGTTCGCCCCCGCGCATCGTGCAGCACCAGTAAACCTCGTAAGTGCGCGGTTGGAGCACCAGCGGATCGTGCTCCCCGTCTTCCGCCGGGGGAACCGCTCCAAGGCACCAGTCCGTGCCAAAGCAGCCATCCGCACGGAAAGCATGCCCGACGCCTGTGTAAAAGATCTGGTGCGAATCGGCGAGGTATTGCGCCTGGCCAGTGAGCCGCCAGAGCCAGACGGCAAGAATATAGGAATCAATAATCGCGCAAGGCTCCGTCCAACGCGGACGCCCCCACCAATTGTAGTTGCCGTAGTGTTCCGTCATCGCCGCCTGCTTATAGCGGTTAAAAATGCGTTGGGCGGCATCAAGCGATCGCCGTTCCCCCGTTAATTCCGCAAAACGGCAGACGCCACGCAACGCCGTCAAGGTGGCATGCGTCTGGATGTGAAGCGCCTCGAGGTCCACTTTCAAAAAGCGCTCAATCATGACCTCTGCCATTGCCTTAAGCTCAGGCCAGCCCAGGCAGGCATAGGCGTCCGTCACGCCATCGAGCAAAATAAATCCACAGCCCAGATCGCTGGAAAGCGCATGCGATTTGCCTTTGCTTTGCAGTTTGGAGAGCTGCCAGCCTTTCACATTCCCCAAATCTTCAAGTGAAACAGGATAGGTGGTATAATTTGTAGCGGCGGGAAGCACCAGGTTGCGCAAGATGGTTTGGATCAAAGCGAGCACTTTTTCATCCCGCTTCCACTGGTAATGCGCGAGGAGCCCACGCAAGAGCCAGCTATGCCCGGCAAGCTGCTGCTCATCGCAGATTCCCTCCGGCATGATGGGACCGAAATAGCCCCGGGCGTTCAAGTGTTCCGGAATGCTCTTAATAATCTCCTCGAGCCAGGCGGGCTCCCGGTGGGTGCACCGCGCTTGCGATACCAGGGCGAGGATAACCCGGCCTTCCCAATCCCCCGGCCATCCGTGCTGGTCCGCCTTGAACACCTCCCATGGGCGGTACCATTTCCCTTCAAGGCGCCCATAGTTTAAAACCGATCTTACCGCCAGTTCGCCGGTGATGGTCAGGTTTTCCAATTCGATCGGTTTGGGAATAGAGGTTGTGTGGGTCATGGGATGTTGGATTTCTTTCAGCCGATATTAAGGCCGGCACCGATCTGCTTTTTCAACTTTCATCTGTAATTTTTTACTGTCTCAAATCGGCGATCTCAGGTGGTTTGCAGAGAGCCTTTATGACCTTCGCTTGACGAAGAGGACTCGCTCTTGTATGAGCATTCCCATGCCTCGCGCTCCACGCCGCACCAAGGCCAAAGCCGCTCCACTGGACCCCAAGGTGACCTCCGTCCCGTATCCCGAAGTCCCGTCCAACAGGGAATCCAAAAACCCGCTGACGGGCTCTCTTTTGTCAGCCCTTGGCAATCTGGAGCCGGGGCGTTCCTTTATTCTGAGCACCCAGCAACTGGAAGAAGCCCCATTGCAAGGCTGGATTGTCGGGTGCGGGTTGTCGTGCGAGACAGGCGAGTATTCTTGGAACGGCATCACAAGATCGCGTTCAGAGCAGGCTGAAGTTGCGTTTCAATATACTCTGGCCGGAGAGGGGCGCTTGCGTCATGGCAAAAAGGAAGTCCCCATTCTCCCCGGCCAGCTCATGATGCTGGTCACCCCCGGAAATTATCGGTATTGGCTGCCAGCAAATTCAGAATATTGGATGTTTGTGTTTGTATCCATTCGGGGAAGTGAACTCGTCAGCTTTTTCTCGAGACTGATAAAGGAGTTTGGCCCTGTGGTAAACATACCGCCCGAATCCCCCGCGGTACAATTTGCCTTTGAAATATGCAGGCGCGCGAGGAGCAACCGCATCGAGAGCTTTTATGCGGCCTCGGAACTGGCATTCCGTCTGGCGACAAAATTAGGGCATGAACTTTGTCACAACCAGAAGGAGGAGGCTATTCCCGCCTCAATCAAAGCGGCGCGCGAATTCTGCATTCGGAATTACTCGAGCAATGTCTCGGTCGGCGATATGGCTGCTGCGGCGGGTTTGAGCCTAAGTTATTTCACCACGTTGTTTGAAAAAAACTTGGGGATGACTCCGCGGAGCTTTCTGGAAAAGATCCGGATCGAACAGGCCTGCCAGCTCCTCCAAAATAGTGAACTCTCCGTAAAGGCTGTGGCTTATGCCACGGGATTTCGCGACCCGAATTATTTCGCCAAAGCTTTCCGTCGTTTTGTGGGCATAGCCCCCACCTCCTTTTCAAGGCAGTAAGCGCAAGGGGGGGTCCGATGCCAGAAGGAATTTCCGAAACACAGAAGGTGGATCGTGCGCTCCGCGCGCGATTCCGGGGGTGGGCGTCGCAAACAAAATCAGTTCGCTGCGCTCGATGTGTTTTGGAGGATCGCCCGCGGAGCGGCCGATCCAGGGTGCAATTAAAAGTGGTGTAATGTGGAGACTTTGCAGTCAGCGCCAACGGCGCACCCCATTGTGCGAGCCGAGGATCCTTTACACTTTAGACCGGGCGGATGGTTTACACTTTTTGCCCCAGTTCTTCGGTAAATGAAAGCCCAATTCCGTGCGCGCAACTCGGCA
>CAIYQA010000296.1 GCA_903928175.1 uncultured Spartobacteria bacterium
ACTCGTAATTGATCTGACACACATGCTCGATGGAGGATCGGGGTTAAATCGCGTTGGCAAACAGCTTTTCAGAGATGATCCGACAATACTTGACCTATCGGCCAAACTCATGACTCAAGCGCATGGGGATAGCTCAGCGATATCCACCGCCGTCA
Source organism: uncultured Spartobacteria bacterium (assembly GCA_903928175.1). Taxonomy (GTDB): domain Bacteria; phylum Verrucomicrobiota; class Verrucomicrobiia; order Chthoniobacterales; family Chthoniobacteraceae; genus UBA695. The sequence goes on from CAIYQA010000296.1 coordinate 156, forward strand.
CTGCTCCCGTGCAGGTGGTAACTGCGGAATTTGCGGAAAATGCGGAATATCCGGTTGTCAATTGGGCCCAAATTTCCGCAAATTCCGCATTTTCCGCGGGAGGATACTATCAGAAACCGATTTTGCCGCCCGATTCCATCCTAGAGGATTGGTGCAAATTTGCCAGCGAACGCACGGAAGGTGCGGACTGTTTCATTGCTGGGACCATCGTTCCGCTGATTGGCGCATTGCTCGGGAACCGCGTCTGGTTTTCTTTGGGTGGGTCGCATAAATGCCCCAATCTTTTTTCTTTGATTTGCGGCAAACCCGGAGACCGCAAAAGCACAACGATCCGGCTTATGCTCGCATTGGCGCGGCGCTGCCTCCCTGAAAATGCCTTTCTCCCTGCGAACTTTTCGCCAGAAAGTTTATTCGACGAATACGATATCGCCTGTGGCGGCAGATCCGACAAGCTCTGGGTGATGGACGACGCCAATAGCGTGCTGACCGATTGGCAAAAGACCCAAAATGGAGGACGCAACGCCACGCGGTTCCTTGAACTGTACGACTGCGGGGCGCTCACCGAAGCATTTAAACGCAATAAGCGGAACAAATCGGATCCGTTGGAGGAAGCACGGCGCGTCATTGACCAAACATCTACAAGCATTGTTTTTGGGGCAACATTCAACGTCGCTTGCTTCCAAGGTCAGGCGGTGCGCGCCGGTATGGCCCGACGGTTCTTGTATTATATAGCGGAACGGCGCGGACGGGATCTTTTCGAAACACCACCCGATGATGCAGTGGCAATGGAAACTCTGGCAGCGAGGTTCCGGCGCTGCCTTGAGCTGACCGGTGAATTGACTTTTGATGACGCCGCGAAAAAACTTTGGCTCAGCTACCAACAGGCAAATCGTGCTGCAATGGACGCCGCCGACATGACCGCAGAGGATTTGATATCAAGACTAGCATCGGCACCCGCGCAAACAATCGCGGTAGCGATGGGTTTCGAGGCGGCAATCTGGGCAAAACGGGGAGGTAAATGGAGCACCACGATATCAGAAGAAGCTCTCAGTTTGGCGATTGCCCACGTAAACGAATCCCTGGAAGCTGCTCGCTGGCTGGATGGCATCGCTCACAGAAAAACAATCGCGCAGGATTCAGAGGTTATTTTCGAGCGTATCATTCGAGATTTTGCGAATCAGCGCCAGGGAAACTCAATCTACGTCACTCGGAGCGACCTAACCCGCGCCTATTGCCACGATTCCAAGCGGCGTGGCGCGCTTAAACCGCATGATCTATATGAGCGGCTTATTCCCGCCCTGGTGAGGGAACAGAAGGCCATCCTCGCTGAGAAGAGCGGCAAACGCGAACTATACGCATTTCGAGCAGAGCCATGAGTCCCACACGCAAAAATAAAAAAAAGGGGCAACGGCGCACCCGGGGGCAGCTTTCCAAGACGATGAAGGATCTTGGCGGCTATGCCGCTGGG
>CAIYQA010000297.1 GCA_903928175.1 uncultured Spartobacteria bacterium
ACTCGACATTCACCCGCAACTTCGCCCCTGCCCCGGTCTTCGGGATGAACTCGATGATTTTGCGCTGCACCAACGACTTGAAAAGCTGCCACGCGCGTTTGGTGTGGGCTTTCTTCGCTTTGGCTGGCTCGTGGCTGCGCGCGATCAACTCCCGCATCGCCGCGCACCCATCGCCCGGGCGGCTTAACACGTTGAGCAGCATGCCGTGGCCGACTTGGAATTGGCTGGTCAACCGTTCCGGCGGCGCGGAAATGAGCCTCATAAAGGTCGCCTTGTCCCAATTCACAAAATTCTTCTCCGGCTGTTTGCGTTTGACGAACTTCTTGCCCTTGGCTTCGAGCAGCAAATTTTCGATGGCGTGCTCCGGCGCTTGCGCGACGACCCAGCCGACATTGTCGAAGCCTTTGCGTCCGGCGCGCCCGGCAATCTGATGAAAATCGCGCGCGCTGAGGATTCCCGTCTTCTGTCCGCTGAACTTGCAAAGCTTTGTAAAAAGCACGGTGCGGATCGGGACGTTGATGCCGACGCCGAGCGTGTCCGTGCCGCAGATCACCTTCAATAATCCTTTCTGCGCAAGCTGTTCCACCAGCACCCGGTATTTGGGCAGCAACCCCGCGTGGTGCAGCCCGATCCCGTGCCGCAGCCATTTCTTCACCTCGGGGCCGTAGGGGCTCGTAAATTTGACGCCTTCGAGCGCGGCGGCGATGGCCGCTTTTTCCTCGCGGGTGGCGACATTGATGCTCGTAAAATCCTGCGCGCTCTGGGCCGCCTCCAGTTGCGTGAAATGGACGACATAGACCGGGCCTTTGCCGCTGGTGATGAGGTTCTCCAAGGTCTGCGCGAGCGGTGTTTCGCTGTAGGAGAACTCCAGCGGCACAGGCCGGTCCTGGCTTTGCACGGTCGCGGTGGGGCGTCCATTGAGCCGGGTCAGTTCCTGCTCGAAGAACGCGGTTTCGCCGAGTGTGGCGGACATCAAAAGAAAGCGCGCCTGCGGCAGCGTCAGGAGCGGCACCTGCCAGGCCACGCCGCGCTCGCGGTCGGCGTAGTAGTGGAATTCATCCATGACGACCTCCGCGACGTTGGCGAGCGCCCCCTCGCGCAAGGCGATGTTGGCGAGGATCTCCGCCGTGCAGCAGAGGATCGGCGCGTCGCGGTTCACCGTGGCATCCCCGGTGCTCAGGCCGACATTCCCGGGGCCGAACTCGCGGCAAAGGGCGAGCCATTTTTCGTTCACAAGCGCCTTGATGGGGCAGGTGTACACCGAGCGTTTGCCTTGCGCGAGGGCCTTGAAATGGAGGGCCGTGGCCACCAGGGATTTCCCCGATCCTGTGGGCGTGTTGAGGATGACGTTATGCTCCTCGAAAAGCTCAAGGATGGCATTCTCTTGTGCCGGGTAGAGTTGCAGCCGCTTGCCCTGGACATAGTCGAGAAACCGCTCCAGAAGGAGGTCATTGCCGGGCACACCGGCCCCCGGGAGCGACGAAAGAAGGAGGGGAGGGCATGCAGGCATGGCGCTACTGTGGCGGTTTTCGTCTCCGGCGACAACCTTCTCGCGTCTTGTTTTTGCGCACCGGCACTGTTACCTTAGACGCATGAACAAGTCCGTCGTGGAGGTCAAGGTGCGCGCGGTGCTGCCCACAGCCGCAGGACGCGCGGTCTTTCTGGGCAACGAGGAGAAGTCGTTCGTGATCTACGTGGATGAGAACGTCGGCGGCGCGATCACCATGTTCATGAGCGGCACACCCAAGGAGCGCCCGCTGACGCACGATTTGATGGGCCACTTGATGACGGCGCTGGGGGCCAGGGTCGATCGGGTCATCATCAACGACATGAAGACGGCCACCTATTTCGCGCGCCTAATTGTGAGTGCCGAGAACGAGTTGCAGGCCAAGAAAATCATCGAGCTCGACGCCCGCCCCAGCGATTGCATCGCGCTGGCGGTCGCGCAGCACGCCCCCATTTACGTGAGCCGCGAGGTGTGGGACGAGGTGGAGGACATGAGCGAGATCCTGCGCAAAATGGCCGAGGAAGCGACCGACGAAGTCGGCGAGGAAGACGAATCCGACGAGGAAAAATAGGCGATGCAGGAGATCGGCAAACTGCTGGTTGGGGCAGGGATCGTGCTGGCGGTCGTCGGCTTTTTTCTCTGGAAATGGAGCGACCGCATTCCGCTCGGGCGGCTGCCGGGCGATTTCTACGTTCAGAAGCCGAACATGACATTTTATTTCCCACTGACGACCTGCCTTTTGCTCAGCGCGGTGCTGACGCTGATTCTGTGGCTGCTGCGCCGGTAGTTTCCAGCGCGAGCAGTTTGCGCTGACCACACACCCGCGATTGGCAAAGAGAAACGGCGTTCTTCGCCCTCGACGTTCTTCGCCCTAAAAGGGCGGAGTAAACCAGCCCAGGGCAACGCCCTGGGTTTATGGGTGAGAAGAGCGTCGTGCCCTGAAAGGGCACTGGGAAACGCTCGTGATCCATAGCCGATTCACCCCCCTTACCAGCGCCCTTGCAGGGCGCATCCGCTTGCCCACGATAATACCCAGGGTGGCGCTTCGCTTACCCTGGGCTGATTTGCTCTGCGCTTTCAGCGCGCAAGATCGCCTCAGACCGAGCGCGTTTTTCCCTCGCGCCTTTGCGTCTTTGCGTGAGTAATATTTTGGCTGGCTGCTGCGCCGGTAGTTTCCAGCGCGAGCAGTTTGCGCTTCCATTCCAGCCCAAGGGCAAACCCGCCCAAGCCCCGGCTCGCGACGACCCGGTGGCACGGCACCGCCAGCAGGAGCCGGTTGGCGGCGCAGGCGCTTCCCACGGCGCGGGCCGCTTGAGGATGCCCGATTTGCGCGGCCAGTTCCCGGTAGGTCACGGTCGCGCCAAAAGGAATCCGCCGAATCGCCTTCCACACGCGCTGGCGGAACTCGGAGGCCTCGGGAAATTGCAGCGGCAGCGCGGCAAGTTCAGTTTGAAGATGGCGGAGCGCGTCGGGCGTCAAATCCGCCGGGGGCCGTTTGGGAAGTTCGACGGCGGCGAGGCGGTCGCCAGCGTAGGTCAGTTCAAGTTTCATCGATTCTTCTGAATGAGAAGATCGACACTACAATACCAACCGGCAAATCCAAAAAACCACCGTGACCAGAACGGCGATCAGGAACAGGAAAAGATACAGGCCATCGCGTTTCTCCGACCGGAGCTGACGGCGCCCAAAGGCCGGGTTTGCGACTGTTGCGGCGTGGTACACGTGTTTGTCCACCAAGGCGGTGCGGGAAAGGCGCGGCTCGGAGGCGAACTGCTCCCGCCGCAGCCGGGACCGCTCCTCGCGCAGCCGGGGAGCTTCGTGGATGATCCGCTCAAGATTCTCTTTTTCTTTGCGGAGCTTTTCCTCCGTCTCGCGCAGCGCCGCCTGTTTGCGGTCCAGCGGCGTCGCGTGTTTTCCGCCTCTTGCCGTCTGGCCGCGTTTGGGTTTCCCAAAAAACATATCAGCGCAGGAAGAAAGCGATCAGCCCGATCACACCCAGGATGAGCAAGGGCAGGGTGAAAGCGAATCCGCTCTTGAGCCAGTAAAGAAAATCGTGCGATTCCCCGGAGCCATACACCGACTCTTCCTCGCCGGGATAACCGCCGGCGGGCGCGTCGAGTTGGATCTTGGGCAGCGATTTGCTGAACTCGCCGCGCGCGTCATCCACGGCGCTCAGGGCCTTGCTGAGTTCCCGGCCCAAGTCTCCGCCTTCCCAGTCTTTGGGGTTGATCGATTCCAAAATGTGGTAGTGCTGCGAGAACGCATCCTGGATTTCCTTGAGCTGTTCCACGCGCTTTTGCGCATCGTACAGCTCGCGTTCCAGCACCACGGCGGCGCGGGTGAGCTTCTCGATCATCTCCGCCTTGCCGGTGTTGAGCTGTTCCTGGCGGCGGCTGAGCTCTTCGAGTTCGCGTTTTTGTTTTTCGATCGTGTCCTGCTGACGCTTGAGCGAGAGCAGTTGTTCCTGCGCGCGCTGCACTTGCGCGTCGAGTTGTTCGGTGGAAAGCTCGTCGCTTTCGGGGAGGTCAAGAAAGGGCTCGTTGGGTTTCACGGCAGTGGGAAAGAAGAATGCGCCACATCGTAAAATCAAACGCCAAAAACACCAGCTATTTTGGGAAAAATCCTGCACGGTTCTCTTTGTTCCTATTCGGGAGATTCGGAACGGCATTCGCCGTGGAATTTTTAGCTCTCGAGGACGGATCAAAAAGGCCGGTGGGAGTCAATGGGTGGGAGAATAGGGGAAGTGGAGAAAATTTGAATGCCGGGCTTTTCTTTTCAAAGGGAGAAGTCCGGCTAGACCAGTTTCGGTTTAATTTGTCGCATTCCTCTCGCCCCGAAGGGGCTGAGTAAACCAGCCCAGGGCAGCGCCCTGGGTATGCGTGTGAGAGAGCCGTGCCCTGCAAGGGCACTGGGAAACGCTCGTGCTCAATCC